>JBAZRS010000493.1:0-4526 GCA_041662825.1 Victivallales bacterium
ATCTGACCCGTCGGTTTCAAAGGGGAAATTCAAGATATGGTATATTGAGGTCCTGAAAAAATATGCGGTGTTCAAAGGGCGTGCAAGACGAAAAGAGTACTGGTACTTCACATTGTGCAATATTATTGTCGGCATGATTCTCGGCTATATTGACGGCAGGATTGGCACCCCCGGTGCAAAAGCCGGCATCGGCCTATTGGGAGGGATTTACAGTCTGGCGGTCTTTATTCCAGGTCTTGCAGTTTTTGTGCGCAGGCTTCACGATATCGGGAAAAGCGGATGGTGGTTTTTCCTGGGCCTGGTGCCTTGTGTCGGTCCACTTGTACTCCTGTACTTCTTGGTTAAGGACAGCGACGGTGATAATCAGTACGGCCCAAATCCGAAGTTTGAAGATTGAACCCGTAAGATCTGTGCCTGCAATAGGACTTATGCGGATTTCGGAAGTTTTCCACTTAACTATATTTTTGCCCCGATGTCCTTGATTATTGCCCTTGTCGGGACTATTATTCAGTCCTTAAAACCAATAAATTCTATCATTGCAATTTACGGGTGTTTCGTCAAAATCTCAGGACGGCGCCCGACTGAAGGAGAACCGTAAGATGGATCGGATACAGCGCATCCTGGTGGTGGACGATGAAAGCGCCAACCGGGATCTTCTAGTCAGGATGCTGAAAGGGCTCGGGCACAACGCGGAGCCTGCAAGCGACGGTTTTCAGGCGCTTGCCCAGCTCAAACTCGGGTACGACCTGATACTTCTGGATGTTATGATGCCGGGCATGGACGGATTTGAGGTTGTGAGGAAGATCCGGGCCGGAACGGAATGCCAGGATATTCCCATATGCATGGTGACCGGTCTTTCCAGCAGGGAGGATCGCCTGCGGGCGGTGGAGGCCGGGGTGAACGACTTTATCGCAAAGCCGTTTGACATGATGGAACTTAAGATCCGCACGAATTCCCTGCTCCGGGAAAAGGAATCAAGGGAAGCCCTCAAACGGTATCATTCCGAACTCGAGGCGACTGTGGCAAAGCGGACGGAAGCCCTCCGGCAGGCGCTGAAGGAAACGGCGGACGCCCAGCGCAGAACATATCAGGCGCAACTTGAGACCATCGAGAGACTGGCGATAGCCGCAGAGCACAGGGACAGGGAAACCGCATTTCACATCAAACGCATGAGCCACTACTGCCACCTGATCGCAAAAAAACTGGGGTTGCCGCCTCAGGAATGCGAGCTCATACTCAACGCCACGCCAATGCATGATGTCGGGAAAATAGGCATCCCCGACGGCATACTCCTGAAACCGGGGAAACTCGATCCCGCCGAATGGGAGATCATGAAGAAACATGCCGAGATAGGGGCGCTTATTTTGAGCGGTTCATCCTCCGAACTTCTCCAGGCCGGAGAGATAGTCGCCCGGTCACACCATGAAAGATGGGACGGAACCGGCTACCCTCTGGGCCTCTCCGGGGAAAAGATACCTCTCTGGGGACGCATAACCGCCCTGGCGGACGTGTTCGACGCCCTTACAAACAAGCGTCCGTACAAGGATGCTTTTACAAACGAAATGGCAATTCAGATCATGAGGGAAGCCCGGGGAGTATTCTTTGATCCAAAGCTGCTGGACATATTCCTGGACAATCTTCCCGAAGTGTTTGCAATACAGGATCAGTACAGGGATTCAAATCTTCAGGAGACAGCCTGAGCATAAAACAGAAGCTGCAAAGACATGAGAGAACAAATTTCCAATAGAGATCGGTCAGATTTGGGGGATCGAGGATTGAAAAAGTCGCTTGATTGTCTGGATTCAGTCCTGATTGAAGGCGAAAATTTGGAGGCGTGGGCGATACAGCGGCGCATTTTCTCCCTTGCGCACCGGCGCATCCTTACTGCCGCGACAAGCGGACGTTTTATCGTTTTAAAGCGCAGGATACTGGGAGGTTTTGACATAATAGACAAGAGATGGCAGGATCTCAAGGACATAAAAATAAGAGTAGGCATTTTCGGGGCGGATCTTACGGTTTCCTTTTCAGGGGCGAGCGATCTTGCCGGGTCAGGGAATATGGAGAATACAGTGAGTTTCAGGGGCCTTGGCAGGGAACAGGCTCAGAAAGTCTACCGACTTTGCCAATCCCATGAGCAATCCTGGCGCGAGAAAAGACGGATAAGGGAGCTTGAGGAAATGCGCGCCAAGTCCGGAGGAGTACAGATATCGGGATCCGGCGTCCAGAGCGCTGACGTTGGCGGTGGTCAGTCAAATGACGCGGTTGCCAGACTCCAGAAGGCAAAGCAGATGCTGGACGCAAAGTTGATCAGCGATTCCGAATACGAGTCCATCAAGGCTAAAATCATCAGCGGGATCTGAGGGCATAAAATAAACTTGATTTTTCGGTGAAGCGGAACATTTTGGTATTGTTTTTGTCTAACCGATATAATATAATGTATCTGCGATAAACGCATAGAGGCGGTATGGAATCGGAGAAAAAATACGAGTTCAAGAGACTGAAGAATTCTTCGGACAAGATTTTGATCTGCCCGAATTGTTTTGAACTGCTTCTCAGGGATGACATTGAACATTTCGCCTCCTGCCCCTACTGCAACTCGCCGATTGAAATAAGCGATGAGATGGAGGATTATATTCTAAAACCTGTTGTGGACAGCTGGATTTCAAACCAGAACCGCTCATTTCCGGGGGCTTTTTCGGTCGAAAACTGAGCCTCTTCAAATTTTTTCAATATTTCATCATATCCCGCTTGAATGTCTTCGATGTACGTCTATTTTACCCGGCTCGATAAATTTTTTAAATATTTTAGTTACATGCCAGCTGTACGGAACGTTTTTTATTGAATTCCGCGGTTCTGGCAGGGTAGTAGGAGTTTGCTTATGAAAGTTAGAGCATCGGTAAAGCGTCGTTGTGAGTTTTGTCAGATAATAAAAAGAAAAGGCGTGTTGAGAGTGCAATGTTCACGCAACGCACGCCATAAACAAAGACAGGGTTGATATTATATTAAGGAAGGGGATTTTTTATGCCGCGAATTCTTGGTGTTGATATACCCGGTAGGAAACGTATTGAATTTTCACTGCCCTATATTTATGGGATAGGACCTGCAAGAGCCCTTGAAATCATAAAGAAGGCGAATATTCCTATTGGCACGAAAGCCGACGATCTCAGTGATGAGCACATTTCTAAGATCACAACAATCCTCCAGAACGACTATGTTGTCGAAGGCGACCTCCGAAGAATGGTCGCCCAAGACATCAGACGACTGGTTGCAATCAGCGCATACCGCGGGCAGAGGCATCGCAGAGGCCTTCCGGTAAGGGGACAGAGGACAAAGACAAATGCCCGTACAAGAAAAGGCAAGAGACAGACAGTGGGAGCAATCAGAGACAAGACAGCGCGTAAGGTTGTCTCATCCACCGATGAAGCAAAAGACCAGAAGAAAAAGTAATCCTTATTTCAAATCAGGAAGGTAGATTATGGCTGAAGAATCAAAAGGCAAGAAATCTGAAAATACAGAAAAAATCAAGAAAACGGAAGCCGCACAGGCTGCAGCCGCCGGCGCAACTGCCGATGCTGCTCCAGTTGTTGAAGAGGGAGCCGTAAAAAAGAAGGCCAAAGGAACACGCATTGTTCCCACAGGCATCGCATATGTACACTCCACTTTCAATAACACCAAGGTCACCTTCACGGATCTCCACGGCAATGTACTGTGCTGGGGAAGCGCTGGAAGGTCCGGGTTCAAGGGTTCCAAGAAAAGCACCGCCTATGTTGCTCAGCTTGTCGCCACCGAAACTGCAAAAAAGGCCCAGACTCTTGGCATGAAAGAGGCCGAAGTTAGAATCAAAGGCCCCGGAGCAGGACGCGAATCCGCCGTACGCGGCATCGCCGCCGCCGGAATTGAAATACTCGCACTGCAGGATATCACGCCGGTTCCTCACAACGGCTGCCGCCCCGCAAAGAGGCGCCGCGTATAATTTCCATTCGGTATTCGCAAAATAATATAATATAAATAAACAATGTTTGAATAATTCTGGAGGTTAAGTCAATGCCAGCTTCAAATGCCTTTCCAATGCCTCGCTCTGTAGAGTTGGATGAATCAACAGCAACCGCCAACTATGGTAAATTCACAGCAGCTCCCCTGCAGAGGGGGTTTGCCCACAGTATCGGAAATTCAATACGGAGAATTCTCCTGTCCTCCCTCGAGGGCGCAGCTATTTCCGCAATCAGGATTGACGGAGCATCCCATGAGTTCACGACACTCCCCAATGTTATTGAGGATGTGACAGATATCGTCCTCAACCTTAAGAGAGT
Source organism: Victivallales bacterium (assembly GCA_041662825.1). GTDB lineage: Bacteria > Verrucomicrobiota > Lentisphaeria > Victivallales > GWF2-50-93 > GWF2-50-93. The sequence goes on from JBAZRS010000493.1 coordinate 4,311, forward strand.
CCGCATCAACTGTACTGGAGATGTTCCGAAAACCCTGGAAATCAAGAAGGACAAACCCGGAGCCGTAACCGCCGGAGATATTGTCACAGATGGAACTGTAGAAATACTCAATCCGGACCAGGTCATCTGCACTCTTGACAAAAAAGGCTCCTTCCGCGCCGAGATTGAAATCATAAAGGGTCGCGGCTATTACTCATCTGAGAAAAACAAGAAGGC
>JBAZRS010000494.1:0-4516 GCA_041662825.1 Victivallales bacterium
GGGCGGATGGCATCTGACACCTCATGCAATCAAGCTCAATGAGCGGATGCGGAAGATCGCCATTTGGCCAACCGACACGGGTTCAGGATACCTGCCCTGGATAGCCTTTGAGACGTTCAAAGTGATAGAGGCGTTGGATCTGCTGGGGTTGCACGATGTTGCCGAGGGCGGACTGAACGGCTATTTCCTGGCAAGCCAGGAAGAGCGCGACGTCGATTCCGGCTTCACGGAATATAGCGGATACACCTGGGTGCATCCGACCGCCTTCACCGACAATGATGGGTACATGTGCCGGAAAGACGCCTACGATACCAGGCATCCAGCCGGGCACGGGTTGATCATGCTGGCTGCCGCGAGGCATTGTCGGCTCGTGGGCAATAACGTCTGGCTGAAGGAGGCCGCACCTGGACTGAAGAAGGCGTGTGAATTCAGCTTGCGGCAAAACGATCACTGGAACAAGGAGGTTCCAAAGGAAAGTATTTTTCATGGGTTGTTGCCGCCGATGCAACAAAACGACTTTTATGGGGAATCAATGCGGATATTCTTCCCTACCAGCATCCTGTATTGCGCCGGAGCGCTGGCAGTCGCCGAACTCTTTGTCGAGGAAAGAATAGACGGTGGTACCGAGCTGCTCCAGGCATCCGAGCGCTGGCGCGAGGATTTGCGCGCGAAATTGAAGGATGCCGCCGGACTGCATCGTGTGCTGAAGATCGACGATGGCGCCTATCGGCGATATCTGTCGTATAGTCCTTTTTCCCGCAACTCACGCAGATTCTTGAAACGCTATGATATTCTTATGGAATGTATGCACTCAAGCTTATTGGCGGCAAATTACGGGATTATGGACAGAAGCGATCCATTTTTTCAGGGGATTATGGACGTTGTTGAGGAGCGTTATTTGACCAATTCATACAAAAATAACCCCATGCCATCCGCACAGGGTTCCGTTTTGGAGTCGCTGGCAACCAAAGATGCATGGTTCAACCTCGGTGGCCATGGACCGCAGACTGGCTGGAATCAATCCACCGACCTGTACCTTCTCTGCGATGATGTGCCGCTTTTTCTGCGGGCATTGTATAATGCGTATGCGGTCGACATTGAACCGGCCAACGGGTACACCTTTTGGGAGCATCCGTTCCGCACAGGCGCACGGGACAAAGTACACGGGGAGGCGGTATTCCTTGAACGGGTCCGTAACATGCTGGTGATGGAGATCGGCGACACTCTGTGGCTGGCACGGGCGACGCCGCGGGTATGGCTGGAACAAGGCAGGAAAATCGCAGTCAAGAACTCGCCGACTTACTTCGGAACGGTCGCCTACGAGATCGTCTCCGACGTGGACAACGGCAAGATCGACGCAACGGTCGAGATGCCCGCCCGCAAGGCGCCGCAGGAAGTGGCGCTGCGCTTCCGTCATCCCAAGTCCGCTCTGATCAAGAGCGTGACCGTCAACGGCAAACCATGGACCGGGTTCGACAAGGACAAGGAAGCAATCATCTTGAAAGGACTGACCGGCACGGTATCCGTGTCGGCGCAGTATTAGATCCTGAAAAAGTGAACCAAAAAAACTTGGAAACGGCTAACGTCAAAACGTGAACCCGAAGGGAAAATATATACCGATGTTTGGAACCACAGAGGAATAGCAATATTAGCAGTGAGAAATAACTAAAGCCAGATGTAGACGCATTTATACTATAAGGAAAATAAGGAAAGGAAATCAATATGAATTATTCCGACATTGTTCAGCCGTCTGAAATGCAGGACGCGAAAGCCTGGCTGTCGCAGATGCTTGCGCTATTGCGCGGTTCGGGAACCGAAAAGCTGCAGGCCGAAGTCAAGTTTACCAGGCAGGGATACGGACGGCTCAGTTTCAACCGGTCGGTCGAAAAGGGACCGCTCCGCCTTCAGGAAAAAGTTTATCAGACCGGTTTCGGCACTCACACGGACAGCACAATTGAAATCAGACTTCCGCGTCCGGGGAAACGGATTGTCGGACTGGCTGGTGTCGACGACAATGCTTACACACGTGTGAACTCCAAGGCACTTGTTTTCTCTGTAGTGTCTGGAGGCAAAGAGGTCTGGAAAAGCGGATCACAGACGGTGGATATGGCGCCTGCGAACGTAGACGCTGACCTTAGCGGCAAGAGGGAGTTTACGCTCCAAGTCGCCGGTTATTATAACGGCGGCCATGCGGACTGGGCTGATTTGAAAGTAATACTCGATGACGGTTCGACTCTCACTCTTGGCACTCCGGCTCAGCAGGGCGAATGCTTCTCATTCACTTATGGTGAGAAGCATTCTGGAGAATTTCTAAAGACATGGAAACTGGAAGAAAAGAAACCATCGGTGCATGGCGATTTCAGTGCATATAGCCTTTCCCGCACAGATAAAAACACCGGATTGAAGGCGATCATTGAGATAAAGGAATATTTGAAATTTCCCGTAGTAGAATGGATGCTGCGCTTCAAGAACACCGGGAGCAAGGCAACACCTGTCCTGGAGGCGATCAAGTCCCTTGATGTCATGTTCGCCAACGACGCAGTTCTGCACTACCATACCGGCGACTACTGTGTGCAGGACGGTTATGAGCCGCATAAGGCCGATTTGTCTCCGGGGACAAATTTAACTTTCGCCCCTGACGGCGGACGTCCCACCGACCGTGCCTGGCCGTATTACAACTTGGAATATCCGAAGGAAAACAAAGGTGTAATCGTTGTAGTGGGTTGGTCAGGGCAATGGGCTTCGCAGTTTCTGGGAGGATCGGATAACATCCGCATCAAGGCCGGACAGGAACTCACGCACTTCAAACTTCTTCCCGGCGAGGAGGTGCGAACGCCGCTTTCGGTACTGATGTTCTGGCGTGGCGACCGGACACACAGTCACAATGTCTGGCGCCGCTGGATGATGGCCTGCAACATGCCGCGGCCGGGAGGCAAGTTGCCCGGGCCGATGCTGCCTGCATACACCGGCCGCTGGTTCGCCGAAATGGGAACTGCAACCACGGAAACGCAAATCGCATTCATGGACCGTTATATAGAAGAGGGAATCAAACTCGACTACTGGTGGATGGATGCAGGCTGGTATCCCTGCGGGGGCCAATGGAATAAGACCGGCACATGGGAGCCGGATCCGGAACGTTTCCCGAAAGGTTTGCGGGAAATAGCCGATTATGGACGGTCGAAAGATATTAAGACTTTGGTGTGGTTCGAGCCTGAACGCGTGACTGATGGCACATGGCTGTCCAAGAATCATCAGGAATGGCTGCTCGAAGGGACGCTCCTCAATCTCGGCAACCCAGACGCCCTCAAATGGCTGATCGAACATATCTCAAAGGTCATAGTGGAGCAGGGGATTGATCTCTACCGTCAGGATTTCAACATGTCGCCGCTCGCATACTGGCGTAATGCCGACGCAACCGACCGGCAGGGGATCACGGAAATCCGCCATGTCGAAGGCTATCTTGCGTTCTGGAAGGAACTGCGCCGCCGCTTCCCGGACATGCTGATAGATTCATGCGCCTCCGGCGGTCGCCGGAATGATCTGGAAACAATGCGTCTCTCCGTGCCTTTGCACAAGACCGATTACGACTATGCTGACAATTCTACCAAACAGGCTTTCCACCACTCGCTTGCTCTTTGGCTGCCGTATTTCGGTGCCTATGTCCTGCCGGTTGATACGGTCGACACCTATGCGTTCCGCAGTTCCATCGCACCGATGACCCTTCTCACATACGATCTGCGCCGACGCGATGTGGACTGGAGCAGGCTGAAGAAGTTGACAGAGGAATGGAAGATGGTCACTGATACCGAATATTTCTATGGTGATTATTATCCGCTAACTCCATACAGCAGGACCGGAGACCAGTGGATTGCCTGGCAGTTCCACCGTCCGGACAAGGGAACCGGCATCATCCAGGCTTTCCGTCGAGAAAAAAGCCCTTTCGAATCTGCACGCTTCAAACTGCAGGGGTTTGATGCAGCTGAAACCTATGAACTCATCGACATGGACAGACCTGAAGTGTCGGAAAAGTTTAAAGGCTCTGACCTTATGGAATCAGGTCTGCTGATCAGGATTCCGAAAGAGCAACAGACGCTGCTAATCATGTACCGACGGGCAAGTTGATTTCAATATATGGCATGGCGCAGAATACATCGGCAAAGATGCGGCTTTCGGACATGTTGCATGCAGTCTGGAAAAAGGACTGTAAATGGAAGAATAACATGTTATTTTTAGTTTTGCGTAAAAAAGAAATGAACCCAAATGGATGCGCATGGGAATTCTTCCCGGAGCATTTAACAGGATGAGCCAATTTACTAATCGTCTCATAATTGTTTTGACCCCACCGACCTTGCGTCGTTGGTGAATAAGATTGGGAGGCTAGGGCGGGCGCCACCTAGCCTCCCAATCTTATTCACCAACGGGATAAACCCGTTGGGGTCTCTATTCTCGATTAGTAAATACTGAGAGTTCTGATAGTTGTTGACGCTGGCTCAAGGAGATTTGGCATGACCATTGA
>JBAZRS010000495.1:0-1396 GCA_041662825.1 Victivallales bacterium
CGGCAGCGGATACGGGGGCGCGTCAAATCAGCTTTTCTACAACGGCAACTACGCGATGGTTTCCACAGGCAGGTATGCCCTTATCCAGTTCCGGCAGTTCGGCAACATGAAACTGGATGCCGTCGAATATCCCCACGCAGGATATCCGAACACGTTGATTTATACCAGGGCCGCCTGCGTATACAGAGGGGGTGGAAACAGGGATCTGTCAAAATACTTTCTTGCGTATCTCGCAAGCGAGGACTACAACATGAACATCGTCGAGGACGGAGACAGCCTTCCCCCAAATCCCAGATACACGTTGACTGAAGAGTATCTGCATCCCGAAAAATATCCGAACGAATGGGAGGTCCACAGGAAATTCGCCCGGGACGCAGTGGATATTTCCATAACCATTTCAAAGTCCCCGTTTGTCTCCAACAACCGCGCCTATACGTTTCACGATAACTGCAAACAGTCTGTCCTGTCAAATGTGCACAGCCCGGAGGAAGCCGTAAAAATACTTGAGGAGAGGATCAACGAGGAGATAGGACGGACTCTCGCTGAAAATCCAAACCTGAAACCCGAATATGAAAGAAGGGTTGCCATTCAGAAAAAGATAGATGAATACTGGAAGGCCGGCAGAAAAATCCCGAAGGAGTGGATCAGCAACCCGTTCCACAAGAAATATTACAGGGACAAAGGCTGGCTCGAGTAAAAGGGAAGTTCGAAAGTTCTGGAGTTCGAAAGTGCGGAAGTGCAAGGAACGCCGGCAACTTGCCGGCATGATTGAATAAAAGAATGTAGCACAGGCATCTTGCCGGTGTCTTGATTGAAAGTAACTCGGGCAATCTGCCCGAGATGGTTTCAGGCGAAGAGTGTTGGATACCGGGGAACGCGCAATAAACTGTGCTACTGCAAATGTTTGGAAGGATTTTAATTTATGCTCAAAAAGAATACATCAAGTCTCTTTGCTGGTCTGGGCTTCCTGACGCCGAACATCCTCGGTTTCCTGGCTTTCACCACGATACCGCTGCTTTTCAGCATGGTCCTGGCCTTCAGCAACTGGGATCTGCGCCTGCACAACATGTTCCACGAGGAATCGATAAAATTTGTCGGGCTGCAAAATTTCATCCAGCTTTTCCGTGAAAGGGATTTCTGGATATTCCTCGGCAACACGCTGTTTTTCATGATGGGCGCACCTGTTGCAATAGCCGGAAGCCTGGTTGCGGCAATCCTGCTGAACAAGGACCTTAAGGGCAGGAAATCAGGAGTTTTCAAAATACTCCTTCCCGGGGCGGCGCTTTTTGTGTCATGCATGATGCTCACCCTCGCTGGAATAGGCGCCTCGGCACTGACAATCCTGATCGCAGGAGTGGCGGGCGGCACGATTGTCGGGGGCATACTTTTCGGCCAG
>JBAZRS010000495.1:1406-4516 GCA_041662825.1 Victivallales bacterium
CTCTTTTCTACCTCCCCCATTTCACATCAGGCGTGGCCGTTTTCGTCCTGTGGAAAAAACTCTACAGCCCCCAGACCGGCCCCATAAACGCAGTCCTGGAAAAACCGCTTGAGTCGATTGGGAATGTCGTCAACGCCACCCCGCAGTGGGCGATATCCGCCGGAGAATGGATATTCCTGCTGACCGGAGTTTTCATCCTGCTGCGCGTCCTGAAGGCGCTGGTCATCCGCTGGAAGGAGGGGGAGCTCGGGCATTTCGCCCTGGTTCTTTCACTGTTCTTTGCAATTCTGCCGTCCTTCTTCGCGATACTCTGGGCGCCGTCACAGCTTGCGAAGTTCGCAGTCCCGGCGTTTGCTTTCGCCGGACTTGCGTTCTATCTGGCAAGGAATTTGGGCGTCAGGGAGTTCGGCTGTTCCCGCTGGCACGGTGTCGGAACCGGCTTCATGATCTCCATGGTCGCCCTTGTACCGATGTTCATCCTGATCGGGTTCGCCGCGGCTCTGTCAAACCTTCCCGCACTTTCCGCGGACGGACTTCAGCCGCCTGACTGGCTTACCAGCTATCAGTGGGCGAAACCGGCGATCATGATCATGGGACTTTGGGGGGCGATAGGTTCGAACAACATGCTTCTATATCTTGCAGGCCTCAGCAATGTGCCGCCGGAACTCGAGGAGGCGGCGGACATTGACGGTGCCAGCAGGTTCCAGAGATTCTGGCATGTTACATGGCCCCAGCTCGCACCCATAACTTTCTTCATTGTGGTGATGACAGTCATCGGGGGGCTCCAGGGCGGTTTTGAAATGGCGAGGACAATGACCAAGGGCGGGCCCGCAGGTTCCACCACCACGCTGAGCTATTTCATATACAGTGAAGGCTTCACGACCGGGCGGCTGGGATACTCGTCGGCAATTTCATGGGTGCTTTTCATCATGGTCTTCTCCATTACCATGTTCAACTGGAAATTCGGGAGCAAATATGTCAACGACTGAAAAATCCAGCTCAGACACAAGGGATGCCGCAATCAACCGCTCTAAGGGGGGTACTCTCGGCAGGGAGCTTTTCGGGAAAAGCCTCCTGCATCTTCTGCTTGCGGGAATGAGCCTCGCCTTCATGCTTCCCTTCGTCTGGATGGTGCTGACAAGCCTCAAGACCCTTGCCGAGGCCGGGCTTCCGGAATGGATGCCCAAATCATTCCAGTGGTCGAACTACAGGGAGGTTTTCGACGTGATCCCGTTTGCGAAATTTTACGTAAACAGCATTTTCGTCGCCTCGTGGGTCACATTCCTGCAGGTTTTCACAAGTTCCCTGGCGGCCTTCAGTTTCAGCCGCCTCAACTGGCCGGGCCGCGACAAATGCTTCCTCCTTTATCTTTCCACCATGATGCTGCCGGGTCTTGTCATGATGATCCCGAACTACCAGATAATGATCTCCCTGGGATGGGTTGATTCGTTCGTGGGGCTGATTGTGCCGGCCTCATTCTCCGCCTTCGGCACATTCATGCTGAGGCAGTTCATGATGACAATACCGACAAGCCTTGACGAAGCCGCCGAAATCGACGGCGCAAACAAATGGCAGCTCTACTGGGATGTCATCCTCCCGCTTTCCAGACCCGGCCTCATCACGCTCACCATCTTCACATTCATGGGAAACTACCAGAGCTTCTTCTGGCCTCTTGTGATGCTGAAGAACGTGGACAAGTATACCCTGCCAATCGGTCTCCTCTTCTTTGATTCGACTCGCGGCCAGTCCACCCACCTCATGATGGCTGGAGTGACAATGTCCGTACTTCCCATGGTGGTGCTTTTCATCATCATGCAGAAGCACATGGTGAAAGGCATCCAGATGGGCGCTGTGAAGGGATGAACTGCCTCCCTGATCAGGAAATCATAGTGTCAAAAGGATATTTCCGAAGTATCTTAATCTATATAAAATATAGACAAGAGAGGAAATAGAAAATGAATCGACGGGATTTTTTACATACGGCAGGATGCATGTCAGCACTTGCTGCAACTTCACCGATGATGCTGTCTGCGGCTGAGTCCGGCTCAAGACCGCCTGTGACGGGCATTTCAGGCAAAAGCGTCCTGGAAATGCAGAAGAGCATTCCGATCATCGAGGAGACGGATGTCGCCGTTGTCGGCGGTGGAATCGCAGGCGTGGCCGCCGCCCTTGCCGCCGCGCGGCTTGGTGCGCGAACTGTGCTGATTGAAAAAGAAACAGCCCTGGGCGGTCTTGCGACCCTTGGAAATGTTATCGTGTATCTGCCCATATGCGACGGCATGGGGCGGCAGGTGATTGGGGGGATCGGCGAGGAACTGCTGCGACTTTCCGTCCGCGACGGGTTCCGGAAGATTCCCGCATGCTGGGAGAAGGACGGCAATCCGGAACAGCGCAAAAAGTCGCGGTTCCGTGTGGATTTCAATCCCGCATCTTTAATGCTCGACATGGAGGAACTGCTCTTAAAGCACAATGTCCGGATCTGGTATGACACACGTTTCTGCGATGTCGTCCGCGAAGACGGCAGGGTGTCGGCGCTGCTTCTCGAGAACAAGAGCGGGCGCGTCGCCATGAACTGCCGCACAGTCGTTGACGCGTCTGGAGATGCAGATGTATGCGCCCGTGCCGGCGAACCGACCGAGTCGCTCCCTACAAATGTGGAATGCGGCTGGTTCTACCATCTTGAGAAAGGCGCAGAAATCAAGGCGGATCCGGAAGAGGATGTCGGGAATGAGGAAAGACCGAAATCATCAAAGGGTGGCGGGACACGCCTGGCCGTCAACGCCATGTCGAAGCCGTTTTCCGCGGATCCGCGCAAGCTTTCTCCGGACACCAGGGGATATGCGGGCGACGACGGCCGGGACACTACGGAATTTGTCCTCGCCACGCATGAAATGATCAGGAAGAAGATAAGCGATCTGCGCGCAAAGGCCAAAGGCAAGTCGGAAATCTATCCTGCAATCCTCCCCCTTGTCCCGTCTTTCCGGATGACTCGCCGTCTTGTCGGGGACCTTGAGATCCAGTACAAGGACGATCACAGATATTCTGATGATGCGGTTGGCATGACCGGTGACTGGAGGAAGAACGGTCCGGTATATTTCATACCGTACAGG
>JBAZRS010000496.1:0-4496 GCA_041662825.1 Victivallales bacterium
CAAGGTTCTGAAGAGCGGATACCTGACAATGTCAGATCGCGTGGCTGAATTTGAAGGGATGTTTGCAAAATTCTGCGGAACCAAATATGCGCTTGGCACCAATAGCGGGACAAGCTCCATTGAAATCCCATTAAGGGCTATTGATGTCGACGGGGGTACTGTCGTAATGCCGAGCAATACCTATATGGCGACACCTCTTGCAGCCATAAAGGCGGGAGCAAGGGTCATCTTTGTCGACTGCGACAAAAACAATTTGCAGATGGATCCGGTAGACCTGGAAAGAAAGATAAGGAAGGACACAAGGGCAGTAGTGCTTGTTCACATAGGGGGAATAATATCTCCGGACATCGAAAAGATAATGGAGATTTGCAGGAAAAGGGGGATTCCCCTTATTGAAGACGCCGCCCATGCGCATGGGGCGGAATTTTATAGCCAGTCGTCAGTCGTCAGTCGTCAGTCGTCAGTAATTGAAAACCAAAGATCAGTAGGCAGACGGCAGATGGGAGACGGCAGATGGGAGAATACAGGTGTCAGAGGGAACCCAACAGTAACGGAGAAGAATTCTCGAAAAGAACATCTATCATCAAATGTAAAAAACAGACCGATTGCTAACGACCGACGACCGACGACTGGCGACTTCTGGAAACGGGCGGGCAGTTTTGGACTGGCGGGCAGTTTTTCCTTTTATCCGACAAAAGTGTTCACCACTGCAGAGGGCGGCATGATGGTCACTGACAGCGAGGAGATCTATAGGAAAGGCATTGTCCTTCGAGAGCACGGCAAGGCGGATCACGGCTTTAATGTCCATACCGAGATCGGAGACAACTGGCGTTATAGCGAAATACATGCGGTGCTCGGAATCCAGCAGATGAAGAAAGCGGATTATCTTATTGGGGAAAGGCGCCGTCTCGCTGCGCTGTATGACAGTCTTCTGGAGGATATTGACGAAGTCAGGCCGTTGGAAATCCCAACTTATGTGAAGTCATCCTATTACAAATACATCGTATTTCCTGATGAAGGGATTTCCAGAGATTCATTGAAAAAAGAGATGAAGGACAGGTTTGGAGTAATGCTGACAGGTGAAGTCTATGCGGATCCGTGCCACAGCCAGCCTGTCTTCAAGAAATATCCCAAATACATTGCAAACAACAGGAATGACAAGTTCCCTCAAACTGATTATGCATGCAGGCACCATGTCTGTCTGCCGCTGTATCCCGGGTTGACGGACAAGGAAGTGAAATATGTTGTCGACTCTTTAAAGAAGACATTAACCACTAATCTCCGCTAATCTGCTCTAATTAATTATGAATAGAATAAAAAATCGGATTTCTCAATAAGAGAGAAAAGTTAAGGAAAACAGTTGAGAATTTAAACATGTTTATATTCTCAATTGTTTTCTATAACTTAAATGTAAATAAATTTACATTTAACCGATTTTTTTAAACATTGGTATCCATGGATTAAATTATAGTGAAGATAAGTGAAAATTAGTGGTTAAAAAGGATCCAATATGTTTGAACAGGAAGGATATGATTTAATTGGTACAGCTCTTGAGGTGTATAATGAAATTGGGCATGGATTTCTGGAGGCGGTTTATCAGGAATGCCTCGAAAAAGAACTGAAAAAAAGAAATATTCCTTTTAAAAGTCAGATCCAGTTGGAAATGAAATATAAAGAAGAAATACTTGAGCAAAAATACAGGGCAGATCTTATTGTCTATGAAGGGATAATAACAGAGATTAAGGCGACAAAGATTTTACTCCCGGAAAATCAGGCACAGTTGATGAATTATATGAAGATAACAGATCTTAAGGTCGGATACCTAATCAATTTCGGAAATATAGATAAACTAGAATGGAAAAGGATAATCATCTAACCACTAATCTTTGCTAAAAAGAGGGATGAGAACATCAGCTTTGCTGATGCCGGATTAATCCGGCAATGGCTCATAAAAAACAAATCCACAAACATGTTTGCGGATTTGTTATTTAATGAGTCAATATTCGCCCAAGCCAAGCATTAAAGATTCTATTTTAGTGAAAATTAGTGTCAATTAGTGGTTAAAAAACTCATGAAAATCAGTGGTAACAAGTTCTTAGTCACCGGCGGCGCCGGCTTCATTCCGTCTCATCTTGTGGACATGCTTCTTGAAAGAGGGGCGGAAGAAGTCAGGATCATTGATAATTTTGTCCGTGGAACCCGTGATAATATCAAAGGGGCTTTAAAAGATCCCAGGTGTAATCTCATTGAAGGCGATATCAGAAGCACAGAGGATGTTCTTCGTGCAACGAAAAATATAGATGGAGTTTTCCATACCGCATCCATGTGCCTTGGATATTGTCAGGATAATCCGAGGGAGGGATATGATGTGAATGTAACTGGAACCCTGAATGTTCTTGAAGCCTGTGCTGAGAATAAAGTGGGAAGGCTTATTTTTTCTTCGAGCTCGTCGGTTTACGGGAATGCGGCATATTCGCCGATGGATGAAAATCACCCCTTTGAGAATAAGAATATATACGGGGCTACGAAAATATGCGGTGAGGCATTGTGCAGGGCATATAGCAATAAATATAAACTTCCCTATCTGTCCCTAAGATACATGAACGTATTTGGTCCGCGCCAGGATTATCTGGGAACTTACGTTGCAGTGATAATCAGAATAATAGACAGGATCAACCAGTCTCTTCCCCCTGTAATCCATGGTGACGGCTCACAGGCTTTTGATTTTGTCTATGTGAAGGATATATGCAGGGCAAATTGCCTTGCAATGGAATCAAATGCCACCGACGATGTTTTCAATATCAGTTCAGGCAAGGGGACGACTGTGCTTGAGCTGTGCAAAAAAATAATGAAGATTATGAAATCCAAAGCGAAGATCGAATTCATACCTGAAGATACCTCGGTTCTTGTAACAAAAAGAATAGGCAGTACCGGAAAGGCCAAGAAACGCCTTGGCTTCGAGATCGAGACGGAAATCGACAAGGGGCTGGCTCTGACAGTCCAATGGAAAAAAGCGATGGGAAAATGAAGAAGATCAATCTTCTGTACATATCCTCTTCCCTGGACAGCATCCACGAATACCGCTTTCTCAGGCTTATCTCCGGGGACAAGGATATCAATCTCACTGTGACAACATGTGAACCGAAGCCGATACACGAGAAAATACTCGGCCTTGACATCAATATCATCAAGTCTCCTGAAGCCGCTTGTTCCGCAAACCTGCCCTTTATGCGCAGGGTCGCTCTTGAATACAGGCACTGGAGATATGTCGGATTTCTCAGAAAGCTCATCGAAACACACAACATAGATATCATTCATTCCGGATGGCTTACCCTTGACAGCTATGACGCCTTAAAAACCGGATTCCATCCGGTTCTTGCAATGAGCTGGGGCAGCGATGTCTTGAACGATCCCTACATGAAGAACCCGCATACATCGCGATGGTTCAGGGGAAAACTTAAATACGTCGCCAAAAATGCTGATGCATTTTACTGTGATGCGTCAATAGTTGCAGATACCCTGGTGAAGCTTACAGGAATTGGATATGAAAAGATAAATGTTTTTCCGCAGCCCGGAGTTGACATGGGAATATTCCATTGTGACACGGGAGCCGGTGAAAAATTCCGCAGGGAGATGAAGCTTGAAAATGACTTCGTCGCATTTGGTTGCCGTGGTTTTCTGTCAGTTTACGGTGTGGAAAATCTCCTGGAATCAGTTCCTCCAATCATTGGGAGAATATCCAATTTCAAGCTGGTATGGGCGGGGGAGGGCCCCCTGAAGGAAAAATGCATTGAACTTGCGCGCAAGCTGAACATAGAAGGGCATGTAATATTCACAGGCAAATTATCACTTGAACAGCTGGCGCTCTATTATAATGCTGCAGATGTCTATGTGTCAACATCTTTTACCGACGGGAGTTCGGCGGCCCTCCAGGAGGCTTTTTGCTGCGGACTTGTACCCATAGTGTCAGACATCCCGGCAAACAGGGAATGGGTCAGGGACGGGCAGAACGGCTGGATTGTCAATCCTTTTGACATTGAAAGTATTTCAGGTGCGGTCATAAAGGCCTACCTTTCAGAAGATCAGAGACTTCTCTTCAGGGAGGCGAATCTGAAGGTAGCCAAAGAAGATATTGATGAATTGAAAAATTATGATCGACTTAAGAAATTATATTGCAATATAATGCAATAAATACTATAGATAGCGCAATATGATGAATCTTTTGGTGGTCAGATTCCCGCTATGGACTTCCTGGAAAGGTTCGCGCGGCGACGCAGGTTCGTCAGGCTCACTGCAGGCAGAGATGCGGAGGTCTGGAAGACGTGGTCTGTAATCTGAAGTCGGTAAGAAGTTCGAAAGGAAAGAGCACAAAGCTAACAGCTATTAACTAGACCTTGCTCGAAAAGGTAATCTCAAAATGAAATTTTTCTTGAAAAGTAGCACAGACATTCCTGTCTGTGGATTCAAATTTCATTTTCCGCCACAGACAGGAATGT
>JBAZRS010000497.1:0-4489 GCA_041662825.1 Victivallales bacterium
AAATCTCATTTCCGCATCCTTTATGCCAGACTCGACAGGGATTGTCATCGGTATTTGATTGTCCCTGATGTAATTGAAAAGTTTTATGAAAAGATTGTTGGCCTTGTCATAATATTCGCCTTTTTCGGAGGTCTGCAGAACCGTAGATTCGGGGATCTTCTTGACTTCAATGCTGCCGGCATCGGTCATCTTGTATGCGCTTTCATAATCTGACATAACGGTGCATCCTGTAAAAGTTGTTATGATTGACATGGAGAAAATGATTGCCGGAACAGCAAAGCCTCTTGTTCTTCTATTTTTCATATTAATGTTGCCTTGGTTTATCTGGAATAATATTTAAAAACATAATGCAAATAACGCAATAATACAATAAGGCATGGAACCCATAAATCTTTACGTCCTCCTTGATTCTTCAGCATCTCCGCATTATTCTAGGCGCAAATGAAAATCAGAATCCCCATCAATAACGAGAACTGGTTCAAATCCGCGATTGCCGTTATTGCGTTAATCCTCCTTTTCACTGGCGTATGGGCATATGTCCGGACGAGTCCCGGGGTTGATTTCTATATCTCCTGGATGGGAGTGATGTCGGTACGCGAACAAAAGTGTGTAAATTTTTATGACACGGAAAAAGGCGTTCAGCTCAGGGAGACTTTCTACAAGCGCTCCCTGGAGAAGGCGGTTCCCCAAAGGCAGAAAGTAGTTGCGCAATGCTGGCAGGATTACGAGAAGATATTTTACAAGGCGCGGACTCCCGACAACAGGCTCCTCTTCTTCTTCAACACGCCGTTCCTCTACACATGCCTGCAGCTTTTTGTCGGCGGTGACTACGAAAGGGACATATCCCTGTTTTACCTGGTCCAGCTCTTATCCTTCATGTTCTTCATTATTATAGTTATGCATCTTCTGAATTTCTCATTCACCTCGATCCTTTATCCGGCCATGCTGTTCTCGGTATTCTTCGGGCCTTTTTTATGTGACATCAGGGTTGGGAATGTTGTCTTGCTGCAGCTTGCCTTCCTTGCCCTTTATCTCGCCTGTACGCATCTTATCCGCAAAAGGGATATAGGGCAGATGACCGGAGGCGTGGCTCTCGGCCTGATGGTCTTTTTCAAACCGACCATGATTTTTGTGCCCTTTATGCTTCTTGTCGGCTGGCTTGCGCTCAAACAGTACAGGCAGGCGGCCCTGTCATTCATGGGAATGGCGGCTGGCTCCTTGTTTGCAGTATTGTCGGCTTCATTGTTCTTCTCCACTTTCCGTGTCTGGTTCTGGTGGTTCAATTCGGCATGCGATATTTCCAGTCTGCCTTATGTGACGGTGGGCGAAGGGAATTTCGCCCTTTCGCGGGTGCTGGGGGAGTTCTGCGGCCTGCAGAAGCTGTCATTCATCTTCCTGGCCCTTCTTCTCGCCGTCATAATATCCATCGCCGTCTCCATTGGAAAGAAGGATCTGACAAAAACACAAGGCATGACGGAATCTCACTGCCCTGACAATCTTCTGATGATCAGCATCGGGTGCCTGATCTGCCTGATTTGCTCCCCTCTTGTCTGGATTCACTATTATATGCTCGCACTGCCTGCGCTGATGTATCTCGCCCGACCGATTCTGGCAATGCGTGGGGCACGGCAGACAATCATATATTCTCTGGCCATACTGTCATATTGCTTCATATGCGTTACCGGTCGTTCAGATGTGACGGGTTTGTCCCTGACGGCTTCCGCAATCCTGAGCAACATCGGAGTGATCTGCCTGCTCTCCTGCCTCATCTGGATATGGCGGTCCGGATGTTCCAATAAGAGCGCACCTCTTGAAATATAATCAGACGTTGCTCGAAAAGGTATAAGAAAACACCCCTTACGGGGTTAACTACAAACAATAAACTCTGAATTTGAGGCGAATTTGTTAGTAGTCAAGCTCGTAAGAGCTGTTCACGGAAACCTTTTCGAGCAGCGTCTAATTAGAATATCCAATATCCCGCGCGGAATATCCAACGTCCAAGTGTCAGAGCAAAAACGAAACGGTGAATCGGTGAAACGGTGAATCCTCCGGATCTTATAGTATCAATCTTTGTCGTGAGCTTTGTCGCGAACTTCGTCGATTCCCTTTCCCCTTTTGCATTCTTCTCCGACAAAGCTCAGGACAAAGCTCGCGACAAAGTTTAGTGGACTCAAGCAAAGACTCCATGATTGAAAATAAAGGCACTAAGGCTGGTTTCTGAATTCCTTCCTGTAGGTCTTTGGCGGCAGATTGTAATGTTTCTTGAACAGCCGGGAAAAGTAAAACTCGTCTGGTATGCCGCATTTTTCCGCGATCCCGCTGACCAGGTCGCTGGAACGCAGCAGCAGCAGCGCTGCCATCTGCAGGCGGCATTTAATCAGGTAATTCACAGGGGAAGCACCTGTATGTTGCCGGAAAATACGGCGGAAATGCGGATATGATATTCCGAGAGATGAAGCCTCCCTGAAGAAATCCCATTCCAACTGCGGAGCTTGCTTCAGCGCGTTTTCCAGCTGTTTCAATCCCGGCACGAGATGACTGTTGATTTCCGGCTTGTCCGCAGGCTGTTCACGCAGTTGCAGCAGCAGGTCTTCCAGCAGTAACACCGCGCGGTCATAATTCTGCTGGGGATTATGCCCGATGTTTGAAACAAGTTCGCGGAAACTGTGGAGAAAACGATCTGAATTGACTATCCTGATTAGCGGTTGCCTGCGGTTGAACTCAAGCAGTCCGTCCCTGATGAACCTGTCGACCCGCGGCCCTTTGAAGCAGACATATACATGATGCCTGGTTCTTCCTGGGGGGGCACCATAGTAGAACTTCATGCGGGGCCGGCTTATGAACGCATACGGGCCTTCAACCTGTCGGCGCGGTTCGTCCCCGGCCGCAAAATCCATAGGTCCGCCATGGTTGTACTGTATCCCGTAGTAGTTGTCGAAGACACGGTTTTTCTGGATCGTGTCGTGCTGTGCCTCGTCGCCGCAGCCGATAAAGCTTATGCCTTCAAAATATCTCATGCTCAAATAATCCAGTATTTTGCTCAAAATATCTATTTTATGCCTAGCAAATGCATTTATAATATAATCATTTAATCCATTGAATCAAAATATCTGGAGGGAATATGATGAAGTTCGGAGTAGCCGATTACGGGATGAACGTGTGGCATGGCGGGCTTTACGACATTGAGGAGCGGCTGCTGGAGCTTAAGAGCCTGGGATATAACGGTACGGAACGGCTTGAAGCCGTGAGCCCGTCCGACGCCCTCTACAAGGCGGCGCTGTACCGCAAGCTGGGAATGGATTTCAGCACCTGCCGCGGACCGAGCGTTCAGGTCACTACAGAGTGGACCGCCGCATTGGGCAAGAACTATGTTTGGCTTTCTCCCGGACAAGGTGACCGCGTGGTTGATTTCGACGTGTACTGCCGTCGCTGCAATGCCATGATAAAAGCCTGTAAACGCTGGGGAGTTACCGCATCAATTCACAACCACATGCATGCGCGTGTGGAAAACCAGAAAGAGCTGGAAGATTTCCTGAAAGCCTGTCCTGACGCCGGAATTGTGTTTGACACGGGGCATCTGAGCATGGCCGGCGGAGATCCTGTGGAAATTGTCAAGAAATATCATAAGCGCATATCGGTAATGCACCTCAAGGACGTGTTCCTCACAGGAGGCACGCGTCCGGACGGCATCAAGGAATACCGTTTCTGCGAACTCGGCGCCGGCAACAACGGATTCAGCAATGACGGAGTCGTTGAAATGCTTCTGAAAGTCGGCTGGGAGGGATGGATTCATATTGAACATGACACCCATCTGCGTGATCCCCTCACGGATCTGAAAACAAGTTTGAATTTCGTTAAAACCATTATCGGAAAGGGTAACAAATAATGAAAAAGATAAAAGTCGGCATATGGGGGCTTGGTCGCGCGGGTAATTTGATGCACATCCCCGAGATTGCAAAATTCCCTGAAATGTTTGAGGCTGTCGCCGCTTGCGACATTGACGGTGAGCGTATTAAGGCGGCAAAGGAAAAACTGCCCTTATGCCGTTATTACAGCAAGCCGGAGGAATTCCTGAAAGATCCGGAAATTGAACTGGTTTCGATAGCCACCCGTTCCCCCGACCATACCGCACACGCCCTCAAGGCGCTTGCCACCGGGAGATATGTATTTCTGGAAAAGCCAATCGCACTGACTTATGCCGACGCCAAGAAACTGAAAAAGGCGTCTGAAAAATATCCGGGCAAACTCTATCTGCGTCACAACCGCCGCTACGAGGGTCCTTTCAACCACATCCGTGAAATAATTGCGACCGGAGTGCTCGGTGACATTTACGAGGTCAAACTTCACCGCCACGGCTATCAGCGCCGGAATGACTGGCAGACGATCATCGGATGCGGCGGCGGTCAGCTTAACAACTGGGGGCCGCACATCATTGACCATGCATTGCGTTTCCTCGAATCCCCTGTCGCAAAAGTCTGGAGCGACCTGA
>JBAZRS010000498.1:0-4463 GCA_041662825.1 Victivallales bacterium
TTTCTGACCTGGTTTCTGAGGGAGACGGGTTCCAGCACCTTGATTAGTCCCGCCTGATTCAGCACTGCAATCATTATCTCGTATTCCGGAACCGTGGGAATGGTCACATTGAACCTTTCCTTGTCCATCGGCTCTATTTTCTGGTCCATGTGAAACGGTTTTTCCGTGACGTATTTCAGGATTGACTTGTCGCAGGCGAGTTTGACGTTCTGATAGTTCTTGTATTTGAACGGGCCTTCCTTTTCTACGGAATCAATGATCTCGGCGGACGGCTTGAACATCTTGTCCGTCATTTCAGCCTCTGCGATCCTGTGTATGGCGAAAGTCCTCCGTTCCTCCCTGAGATGGCAGTATCCTATTGTGAACCAGACCCCGTCCCTGAAAGCCAGGACATGCGGGTCAAGTCTTCTGCTGCTTTTCCTGTTGCCTGCATCCAGATATTCCACATCAAGTGTGCGATGCGTCTTCCATGCCTCGAAAACGGTGTTGAAGATGTCCTTGTCAATATGGACGCGGAGTCCGGGCGAGATCATGAGGGATTTTACATAAGCGGTGTCCAGGAAATCGGGATTGTTATTGGTGAGTTGGAAATCAACGGCGTCCCTGACCTGGCTCCTGAGGGGCTCCGGCATTATGTCTTCGGCTATCCTTGCCCCGATGACGGAAGCCAGCATCTCGTGCTCCTCGAAAAGCGGGCAGAGGAAGTCCCAGCCGTGTGATGTCAGGTAATATCCTTTCTGCTCGTAGTCGTAACCGATGGGGGCGTCGAAGTCGTTCTTCAATGTGAGGATGTCGCGCTGGATGGTCTTGGTGGTGCAGATGACATTCCTGTTCTTGTAGAGGTCGTCCTTGCGGAGCTCCTTGACAAAGCTCTGGCAGTTGGGATAGCGGTTCTCCTTGAGCATGGCTACAAACTTGACCAGGCGCTGGAGTTGTTTCTTGTTGCTTGGCATGTTTACCTTCCTTTGTTTTAAGAATGAACCGGAGAATCCAGCCGTCGCTTTTCAAACTATGGCGGACAAGTCGGCGAACCGGAGATTTAAGAAATGCGTCAGTTTTTTACGTTGGTTGCAGATAATTCACTTTGAGTAACTCGTCCGCCTAGGCGGATGACCCGAGAGACGCGGGTCAGATAGACCCGCGCTACCTCAAGAGGTAACTAACTAAGCACAATACGTTTGATAACCAGCGTTAACCAACCCGGAGCAACCTAATCCTGTAAGACTGACGCATTACCTTTTTAATATAATTATCGCCAGAAAATTTATATGGACACAAAATGTCCTATGCCCTTAACTATAATGACTGCCGGATAAATAGCAAGGCGCCATAAGCGCCATTGGAAATGAACATCATGAAAGGAGTGAAAATGAGTACGGTAGGAATAATCCACAGTCATCTCACAGGACCGGAATACGAGCCAATCCAGCTCAATTCCGGAGAGAAGTTGATACTCGAACGCGAGCCTGAAAACCGGAATGACGCTAATGCAATAAAGGTCATGAATGGGGGCGGGAGAATCGGATATTTAAACCGGCAGGACGCTGTTTGGCTTGCGCCGCTGATGGACGGATGGCTTGTAGAACTTAAGGTGACACCGCTCCGCTGCGGCCATGATGTCGGCATTCCGGTGGAGCTTATCGTAAAGACTACAAGCAGGGGAGAGGCGATGCTGAGCCCCAACAGGGGTGATTCGCCGCAGGCCGTACTTCACAACTCCATGCTGACCGTCTATTTCAACCTGGAGGGATACTCAAAGGAGACGCTGAAAAAGGTTTTGTCGCAGTATTCGTCCGTAACATGCGAAGTGAAGATGCTTCCGGCGACACTGCTCATACTCAACATTATTACGACAAGGATGAAAGAGCTAGAATACAGTTTGGCGCCGGCCGTAAATGACAGGCTGATGCATGTGTCTCCGTACAAGACCATCAAATGAAACAGCAAGTAAGAGTTTCAATCAGAATGTCGGAAGATTTTAAACCATAGGGGGGCTTATGAAAACCGCAGGGAACAAATCGGCAGGTGTCTTAAAAGAGTGCAAATGCGATATTGATTCTGAAATCGAAGCAATCATTGACCATATGGAAAAGAGCAAGAACTGCGAGTTTGTCAGGATATTGGAACATTACTCGAAAATGGATGAGATCGGAAAAATGAAGCTCATGGGCTTTGCCGAGAAGCTGGTGAAATGATCGTCTTTCTTTGTGTCCTTCATTTCTTCGTGGTGAGAATAGTCTTTGTGGCTCCGTGCCTTTGTGAGAGAATCTCTCTTTTGTTTTTAACAATCGGACATATGACATGATAAAATCTTGAAGGGAGAAGCTGAGCAGCTCAAAAAAGCCAAAATATCTTCTTGCCTTTACTTCATGATAGTATTATGTTAATTTATAATAAATGCATAAAGCTTCACAATGCGGAGTTGCTGTGATCAAGGTTCTCAAAAAGACATTTGATATTATCGAGTTCATCGCACGCCGTGGAGGGCGGCCGGTCTTGCCTGCCGAGATAGTCGAAGAGGTGAAGCTCAATCAGGCTACAAGCATAAGAATCCTGAAAGACCTTGTTATGCTGGGTTATCTTGAGCAGATATCGAGGCAAAAGGGTTATGTGCTCGGGCCAATGTCATTCTGGATTGCAGGCGGTAAAAAATACAAGGACACTTTGAGCAGGAAGGCTGACCCTTTTGTTCTGGCCTGCGCCAAGGCGTCGGGGCAGTCTGTGCTGCTTGCGGTAAATCTCGGGGCAAGACGATATATCCTGTCCCATCACAATATGAATACGCGCTTCAATGTGGATGTGGATGAACCCTGGTACGAGGATATGTATACAACGGCGACCGGGCGTATGCTCATGGCGCAGATGCCGGAGAAAGAACTGGATGCGCTCATCAAGATTTGCGGACTCCCATCTGCCGCGGAATGGCCCGGCGCTTCCATTGCCGGTAAACTCAAGGTCCAGCTGAAATCCATAAAGGACAAAGGATTTGTGGCATTCAGGAAGGAGACGCTTTTCATTGTGTCTTGTCCCGTGTTCAGGGGGAAGGAGTTTGTCGCGGCGCTCGGAATGTCTGTCCCGCAGGCAGACTGTGCTGCTAAAGGTTCCGATTTCTACATTGAATGCCTCGGCAATACCGCAAAGGAGATCACATCCGAATTGTCGACGATAAGTTCGGTCGGGTGAGTTAATATTGAGTAGACATTGCTCGAAACATTAAATTTAGATATAGGATTTTCAAAGTTTTGAATATCCGTTTCATAATCTTCTGCGAATTGCGAAATTCGCACTTGGAGTGCGGTACCGTGGTACCTCCTTTCTTCTGACAAGCTTGCTTGTCAGATAGACGAGGAGCAAGCTCCTCTGAACAAGGCTGTAACAAGTTACAGCACTCCAGGGTCAGGCAGGAATGCCTGACGTAAAACTAAAGCACAGGAAATTAATCAATTTATAGTTGCGTCCTTGGCTTACTAATTTTAACATGAGGATAGTAAATGAAAAAGACAGATCACTGCAAGCATGTCGAAAGTCTCTTGCCTGCAGACAGGAAATGGAAACTTGTCTGGAGCGACGAGTTTGACGGCGACATCCTGGACCGGTCAAAATGGGATTTCCGCCTGCACCTCATGCAGCAGCGGCACAAGACGTTTTCCGATGAAGGGGCAACATTGGACGGAAAGGGCAACCTGCTGCTCACGCTCCATGAAAAGGACGGGCAGTTTTATTCGCCGCATCTGCAGACGGGGAGAAACTACCTCGACCGTCCCGGGGAGGCCTATGGCAAGTTCAAATGGCCGATAGCCAAGATCGAAGAACCTAAGTTCATGCATAAGTATGGATATTACGAGGCCCGCTGCAAACTTCAGACCCAGCCCGGCTGGTGGTCGGCATTCTGGCTGCAGTCGCCGATCATCGGCTCATCGCTCAATCCTGTTCAATCGGGTGTTGAAGTGGATATAATGGAAAACTTCACCCGCGACGGGATTGTCGGCCACAACAACCACTGGAACGGTTACGGGCTTGACCACAAGAGCGCCGCTTCGGGAGACCGTAAGCTTAAAGATACGCCAGACGGATTCCATGTGTTCGGCTTGGACTGGAGCCGCAACGGATATGTTTATTATATCGACGGAGAAGAATCATGGCATGTTGACGGGCCGGTTTCGGATTGTGAACAGTTCATTCTGCTGTCTACCGAATGTATGGGATACCGCAATGGCGACTCACCTTCGGAAGAACTGAAGAAGGCGAGTTTGCCGGATTATTTCATAGTTGATTACGTCCGTGTTTTTGATGATATAGGGGGCTGTAAATGAACATTATATGGCTACTTCAGGGCAGCATGATCCTGGAATCAGGAGAATACCGTCTTGTGATTGATCCCTACATCAGCGATTATGTTGAAAAACATCACGGAGTGACAAGGCTTGCGCAGCCGCCCCTCTCAGCGTCTGAAATCAGGCCGT
>JBAZRS010000499.1:0-4461 GCA_041662825.1 Victivallales bacterium
CTTCAACGCCTTCAACGACTTCAACGCCTTCAACGCCTTCAACGACTTCAACGACTTCAACGACTTCAACGACTTCAACGACTTCAACGACTTCAACGACTTCAACGACTTCAACGACTTCAACGATTTCAACGATTTCAACGATTCAACGCCTCAACTCTTTTCCGAGCTCTGCGCCTCTGCGTCGCCGCGCGAAAACCCCCAATCACTAACCTGAATGACTCTGAATTAAATTAATGACAATCACCACAATCACCAAAAACACTGCAATTGCCGCCAGGGTTAGGCGACTGTAACCGGCATGACTGGATTCCGTTCCGGTTCCAGGCACAATGGGAAACACGAGTGCTTTTTTAAGACACACGATAAGCACTGCCAGTCCGGCAAGCAGCAGGCATATTCCGATCCGTGCCTTTACCTGGCTGTTGAAATAATTCTGCCTTAACCGCTGATCAAGCACCTGGACATCTTTCTTGACAGCTTCGTCGCCGGGATTCCGGCGGTGCTCGATCACAAGGTTGTCCAATTTCTGTGAATTAACTGAAGATAGCGGGTCGTTTTGCCTCATGTCATTGTAGTTTGACAGAAGAAGAAAAATGACAGCCAGCGAAAAGAATCCGGCGACCAGCGCAAGTCTTAACGCCGTCAGACGGGAAATACCGTTTTGTCTTCCTGATTCAGTTGTAACCTTTTCAAACATTCTCTACATTCCCATTAATGCATTCATTGGAAAAGGAACGCGGCAGCAGAGTGCCGCGGCTACAGTCTGGATTTTTATTTCGATGTTCGATGTTCAGTGTTGAATGTTGGATGTTCATCTCTTTAAATTCCTTAGCATTGGGTTTCCTCTGTGAGTTTGGCTCGCCTGAGATGTTCCCTCGGGCAATAAGTATGGCACCTGCCGCATGAAAAACAGATTCCCCGGTCCGGAAGATAGTCCTCCTGTTTCCTTCTGACTGTAAGAGAAACCATGCCGAATCCGATGATGAATCCCAGATATCCGCCCATAAGCGTCGACCCTATCGCAAACTGACGCCTGATCTTTGCGGCCTTCGCAAAAAGTTCCGAATCCGGGGCGCCTGTCTGCCTGAATCCCGTTACAAGATCGCTTTGCCAGGCACTTTGATTTTTCTCGGCTACGTCCAGCATTGCGGCCGCTTCCACTGTTTTGTTCAGGCGGCTCAACGGCGTGCTCGAAAGGTATCCGGTCCAGGAGCCTAACAGGATCAGGAAAGGCCAGCTCAGCAGGAATAGGGCCAACAATCTCTTCTCCTTGCGGAATTCGCCTTCCAGCCTGCCGGTATCCGGGCGCTTAATGGCTCCGTAGGGGCAGGCGTTCTCGCAGAGATGGCATCTGATGCATTCATCGGGGGTGATGGTCGTGTGCCAGTTTGATAATCTTGAACAGAGGTTCAGGAGGACCGCGTACGGGCAAGCATACCGGCAGTACGGCCTGCCTATGAAAAAAGCCAGCCCTACTATGCAGGCGGTCAGGATCAGCACATCGAACCCGCCGTTTAAACGGTATATGGAGATGAACGGATCGTACTGGCAGATGATGAACGCGCTGCCTGTCGCCGCCAGCAACACCGCCAGGCTCAGGTAAACATGCGGAAAAAACCTCAAAGCCCTGTCCAGCCATTCCGGAACTTTCACCGGCTTGACCAGGACTGTCTCCTGCAATGCGCCCAGAGGGCATACGGAGGCGCAGAAGACCCTGCCGAAGAAGAGGGCGGAAACCAGAGGCAGTATGAAAAAAAGGACGGCTGTCAACGGCATGAGAAACTCATTCTGGCAGAGCGACTGCGCCATGTTCTGAAGACTTCCCACGGAGCAGATGCAGCCCTGCTTGTAGAATCCGAAATAGGCCACTGAAAACAATGCCAGCAGCGACACGGCTTTGCGTGACCTGCGCTTCAGGGCGGCAACCGTAAGGATAAGGAAGAGGCATAGAATGGCGACGTCAAGATATTCAAATACGGCCTGGCGCGCCTGGGAGTGTTGGACAACGGGAAGCTGGTGCTTGGTCTCATTGAAGTCGGGACGCGGAAAACGGTCCGCCCCGGCTCCGTTTAAGGAAATGCCGAACATGATTATTGCTGTTAAAATCAAGATTCTCATTCAGGTTACCTTTTTTGACGCTTGTTCTGCTGGCCGCCCTTTGAACAGGTGGGGTTTGTCCGAAGGCAGTCTTACAAAAGCGTTTGCAGGGCACGCCTTGGCGATGGCGCACTGGTTGCAGTTGACGCATGTCGCGTGGTCCACCTGGAGATAGAGGCTGCCGTTTCCAAAGGTCTGGCAACCCTTCACGCACTTGGCGCAGCCTATGCAGCGTTCTTTGTCAATGGTGTATTCATAATACGGATGCTCTATGAATTTCCTTATCAGCGCATTGGTGGGGCAGAGCTGTTTTTCGGCGGTTGTGCCGAATTCCAATGTGCCCGGTTTGAAATAGGCGAAACAGAAGTCGCAGTAGCCGCAGACATTGAACGCATGGAAACATTTTACGGCGGAAGGTGATACCACGCATTCCGTGGCGCAGCGGCCGCACTGTATGCATTTCGCGGGATCCAGCTGCCATACCGGTCCCTTATATTTTATCTGGCACTGTTTTGAAATCTTGCAGTTTGAACAGTTTTTGTCCGGTGGGCACTGCGCATGCAGGTTACCGGTGTCGGTGCGCAGAACCCGGATACCGCAATACCCCAGGAGTGCAAGCAGTCCTCCCCTGGCGAGCAGTTTTGCGAATTCGCGCCGTGAAACCTTGTCCTTCATATATCGAAATTCCTATTCCTTGGTATTTTCTCTTTTAGTCAGTCTCTTTGGACTGACCTTGGCCTGTCCTCCATAGCTCAAAGAGCGACGGAGGAAGTGCGGGAACTTGTTACCGCCTTATTCCGCGAAATTTATTTCGCTGAGTTACCTTACTCCAGGACGGAATAAATTCCGTCGTTAAAGGCGGCAATAAATTGCCGCACTCCAGGTGCGAATTTCGCAATTCGCAAAAGATGAATTTCAGAGATGCCTGGGACTATCCTATTCCGCAACTGTTTTCTCTTTAAACATCCGTATATTCCCTGTGCCCGGATCCATCGCATAAACCATGCCTTTCCTGTCAACGGCGATGTCGCAGGGGGGCTGTTCAGCCTTAAACGATTCGGGGCCGGCAACCACGCCGATGAAATCTCCGGAAGGGGAATACAGTTTGATTCTCGGTATGGCCTTTTCACTTGTGACTATCCTCCAGTCCGGACACAGGGCGATATGGGCCGGATTGCAGCAGCCTGAAAATCCTTCTATGCCTGCGGACGGATTGCTTTTCCATGCGGATATCAGCTCACCCGACTGCGAATAGAATTTCAGGCGGTGCCTGCCGGGATCGACCACCGAAAGAAGATCATTCTCGCCGACCGCAACATCCAGATATGGTGAATAGATGATAATCCCGTCGTCACCGGTCTCCTTGTTGGCGCCCCCTATATTGAATCCCTCTTTATCCGGGCTGGCCAAATCTTTCACATGCACCAGCTTCTTTCCCGCATCCGCAATGAAAACATTTTTTTCCGTCACTGCGATGCCACTTATTATACTCCCCTTGTCAAAGTTCCAAGACCTTATTTCAATTCCGTCTGAATTGAAAACGGAAACCTGTGTTGAAAAGCCGACAAAAACATGGCTGTCTCCGGCCACCGCAATGCATGTTGGCGTGGCTTGCAGAATAATTTGCCGCAGTTCCTTCCCGCCGGCGTCAAAAATCCGGATCTGACTGTCACCTCCGGCGTATATCCTGTTGTCAGGGCCTGTGGCGATGCATGTCGGAGTTTTAAATCCTGTCGGAACCGGGGCGAGTTCCTTGTAAAGAATAATGTCCTGGTTAGTCTTGCGATATTCGTCCAGATTGTAAGTCTTGGCAACAGAGACAGTGTCCGGCTTGCCCCTCAGCCCGAAATAAATTCCGGTTCCGGCCAGGCATATCAGCAGGATCGCTATTGCATAATTCTTCATATTGAATTCCCATTCATCGGCACAGGTTTTGAATTTTCAAATCGGCTGAGGCAATTTCAAAATTGTCTCTTTTGAGCTGATTTCTTAAGTTGGAGTTCAAGCTTTAGCTTGCGTATCTTATAGAATACTAAGAACAAACTAAAGTTTGAACTCCAACGGAAGACATTGCCATAGCAACATTTTCCTGCATTTTGAAATCAGCTTAATCCGGCCATCCATCCGCCATCCTGCGGGATGACTAAAAGCCTTTCTTTGCGACATCGAGACACTTCATCCTCTTCAAATCCCTGACAAACAACTTGCCGTCCACCAGCATCATCGGCCCCCATGAATCCGGACCCGGAAGCACATTTGCCCTTGCCAGTTGAATATAGCCTTTTGGCATCGCCTCGGCAAGAGTGAGCACTCCGTCATCATTCATCAGGAAGATCATTTCGTCTGCGATCATCCACGGGC
>JBAZRS010000500.1:0-4459 GCA_041662825.1 Victivallales bacterium
AGCTCTCCAACGGCTGAATTTTCATCCGGAAGCCCGAACTTCTTGTATATGGAACTGAATATGCCAATCCCATTGTCCCTGATAGTGAATTTGACCTTATACATGTCAAGAGAGACGGAAATCCTGCATTTTTCAGATTTGGAATGGTCTATGGCGTTATTGGTCATTTCGGTGAATGAATAATAAAGGATGTCGTAAATGTTTTTGTCCAGCATTTTCTTGGTGTTCAAGATTGCGTTGAAATCATCAAACACCTGGTCTTCATGTGCGCCGGACAGACTTATGATCCTGCATAGTTTTTCAACAGCATTTCTTTTCTGCTTTGCGCCAATTCGATAAACGGATCCTCTTGTCCTGCCCTCCTTGACAATCTTGCATGTCTCAACAAGGGTTTTTATATGTTTGTTCAAAGCCTGTCTTGAAATATTGAAAACTTTGCAGAGTTCCTGCCCTGTCAGCGATTCAGACTCATTCAGCTTTTCAAGTATCTGTTTTTTTATGTCCATTGTCAACCTATTGTCAATTTATAATAAATATAATTGTCAACCATATAAAGACAAGACACATAAGAAAATCGTGAGAAAATATTATTTTGAAATTTCCGCAATAACCGTTTCCAGCCCTTTGACAACCCTTGCCATCCTGTCGAAATCAAGTTTTCAGGGTTGTCGATAAAAGATAGGATAATTTTCTCAATAAATGGGGTAATGTTTGTTTGATATTACCCTATTTGGGCTTTCTATTACCCCATTGTCAAATTTCAATAAGCAATGCTGTGGTGATATATGCAATCTCTGGATATGAAATACATTCAGTCACTCAAGTTCAGCACCGATAATATTTCAACTCTGAAAAAAATCGGTGAATACAAAGGCAAACAAGATCTTTTCATTCACCAGACCCCGGAAGCCCTTGAAACGCTCAGAATGGCTGCGGTTGTAGAGTCGACCGAATCTTCAAACCGGATAGAGGGTATAACGGCACCTCATAAACGCATTGAAAATTTAGTTTTAAAAGCGACAACTCCAAAAAACCGCTCGGAACAGGAAATAGCAGGTTATCGTGATGCACTTAACCTTATCCATGAATCAGCAAAAGAGATGAACCTTTCTGTGAACATAATCCTCCAACTTCATTCTGTCATATATCGTTATCTGCCAGGACAGGGAGGCCGATGGAAGATGGCTGACAATGAAATTGTGGAAAAGGATCAGGCTGGTTTTGTAAAAAGGGTTCGCTTTAAGCCTGTCAAAGCCGTGGCCACAGTTTCTTCCATGGGCTATCTCGTGGAGAGATACAATGAAGACATAAATGTTCATAACCAGGAACCTCTTGTAGTCATTCCCCTGGCAATACTCGACTTCCTATGCATTCATCCGTTTACTGACGGCAACGGCAGGGTTGCCAGGCTGGTCACTCTCCTGATGCTTTATCATCATGGATACAATGTCGGGCGGTATGTCAGCCTTGAAAGAATATTCGAGGAGAGTAAGGAATCCTATTATGAAACTCTAGAAAGAAGCTCGACAAACTGGCATGCAGGAGCACACGATATTTTCCCATGGATGACCTATTTCTGGGGAACATTGCTTAGAGCCTACAAGGAATTCGAAGAACGTGTCGGTACTATTACAACTTTCAGAGGTTCCAAAACAGAACTTGTCAAAAATGCAGTCAGACGGAGGATCAAACCGTTCTCGATTTCTGACATAATGTCGGAATGTCCGGGAATCAGCAGAGACATGATACGTCTGGTTCTCAGGCAGCTGAGGGATGAATCAATGATTAAATCTCTCGGTGTCGGACGCAGTTCCAAATGGATTAATTCAAGGTTCACTGAAAAACTCCAGTGAGAAAATGTTAATCTGCAATTTCCGCAATAACCGTTTCCAGCCCTTTGACAACCCTTGCCATCCTCTCGAAATCAAGCTTGTCGGGGTTGTCTGAGGCCGAGTGATAGAACGGATATCTGAAGGGAGCGGTGTCGGTGACCATCAGGGCGGGGTATCCCATTTCCCAGAAGGCCCAATGATCAGACCATCCCACTCCGGCAATACCGCCGTAAAGGGCGGCGCCCTCGCTCGGGAATTTGACTTTCTCCCTGAAGAGCCCGACGCTTTTCCTGACAAGGCTGCGTGACGAGACATTGCCCACAAATCCGATGAAGTCTCCTTTGTCGGGATAGAACTTGTTCAACGGATAAGGGTAGTTCTGGCTGCCGGGTTTGTCGGAATAATAACCGATTGTTTCAAGACTGAACATCCCGACAATGTTTTCTTTCTTTTTCTTACAGCCTTCCGCATACACATAACTCCCCATGGAACTCGTCTGGAAAAAAGGAGGCTCCTCGTTTGGGAAAGCGGCGAACCTCACAGTCCTGGCGAATGTCCTGCCGGAAAACATTCTTGCCAGTTCGAGGACTGCGGCGACTCCGGATGCGTTGTCATTTGCGGCCCGGCATCCGTCCACAGGCACGGAATCGTAATGGGCGCCGATGACTATGATTTCGTCGGGATGTTTTGCGCCTCTTATCTCCGCAACAATATTCTCATAGGGGAAATTATCATCTTTTGCCGTGTTCCTGTAGGGGCATGTCAAACTTACATCCGCTTTAAAAGAGGATCTTCCGGGCTTGTATCCGTATTCGGAAAACCTTTCTTCGATGTAATCCGCCGAATTGCGCAGCCCTTTCGGGCAGAGGAAATTCCTCTGTCCGATTTTCAGGGCAAGGTGTTCGACATGAGCTTTGAGATTTGAGGAAATTTCCTTTTCGACTCCGGAAAGTTCAGGGAGTACGCCTGAATAGCTCTTTCCGGGCATGGAAATCATGAAAGATATTCCGGCAGCCAGAAATACGGCAACAGCCGCAAGAATAGCTGCAACCCTTATGAGGGATTTCTTTTCGGCAAATTTTACTCTCACGATCAGTAATTAAAAAATCCGTCTGCGGATTTTTTATTCTTCCTCTTCCGTAACAGTCTTGTTGTAGTTTTCGATTATCTGCTTGGCCACAATTGAGGGAACCTGGCTATATCTTGAAAACTCCATTTCAAAGGAACCGCATCCCTGGGTGAGACTGCGGAGTTCGCTGGCATAACGCGCCATTTCGGCCAACGGGACTTCGGCATTGACCACTTCCATTCCCTCTTCAATGTTTATCCCGAGGATGTGTCCGCGCCTGTGGTTGAGGTCCCCCGTGATGTCCCCCATGTATTTGCTGGGAACCATGATCTTGACTTTCTGTATTGGTTCAAGGAGAATGGGCCTGGCCAGCTGCATGGCTTTTTTGAATGCGGCTCTGGAAGCTATTTTGAACGCCATTTCCGAGGAGTCTACGTCGTGGTCTTTCCCGTCATAGACGGCAACCGTCATATTCTCGACATGGCATCCGGCGAGGGGGCCCTTCACCATGGCTTCGCGTACCCCTTTTTCAACAGCGGGGATATAATTTTTCGGGATGCTTCCGCCGAAGACGTCGTTCACAAACTCGAAACCTGCGGGATTCGCAGAAACGCGGAGATAGACTTCGGCGAACTGCCCGTGGCCTCCGCTCTGCTTCTTGTGCCTGTGATGGCCCTCGCCGTTTGCCGTGATAGTCTCCCTGTACGGGATTTTCGGGCTCGCAAGATGGACTTCCAGCTTGTTGTTGTTCTTGAGTTTTTTGACGATCTGGTGTATGTGCTGGTCTCCCATTCCGCGGAGCAGCTGCTCATGCGTCTCATCGTTGCGTTCAAGCTTGATTGTCGGATCGCTGTCGGCGATTTTTATCAGTCCCGCCATGATCTTCTCCTCCTCTCCGGCCTTCACCGCTGTGATGGCATATGACATTACGGGATTCGGGAAGGGAATCGGTTCGAATAGCGTGTCTCCGTTGGAAACTGTTGAAAGGGTGTTTGATATTTTTGTGTTCTTGAGTTTTGCCACTGAGACAATGAATCCGGGAAGGGCCTCTGTTATATTGGTCTGGATTTTCCCGTTCATGATCGCAAGCGTGCCGTATCTTTCCTTTTCCCTTGTGGAGCAATTGAACATTTCGGATTCGGCTATGAATTTTCCGCTGTAGACACGGTAGTAATTGAGGTGCCCGATGAAAGGATCAATAATCGACTTGAAGACGAGAGCCATGCCGTGCCCGTCCGCTTTAAGCGCAAGCTTTTTACCGTCCATCATTTCCTTCTCGCCTGCGGCGAGGGGATCCGGGGAGAGGCTTGCGAGAGCGTCCATAAGCTCGGTTACGCCGATATCCTTGATTGAACTTCCGGC
Organism: Victivallales bacterium; assembly: GCA_041662825.1. Classification (GTDB taxonomy): domain Bacteria; phylum Verrucomicrobiota; class Lentisphaeria; order Victivallales; family GWF2-50-93; genus GWF2-50-93. The sequence goes on from JBAZRS010000500.1 coordinate 4,264, forward strand.
GAAGACCGGGACAAGTGTTCCCCTGCTTATCGCCTTGTTAAGGCCCTTTGCGATCTCCTCGTCGCTAAACTGCTGCCCTTCAAGATAGCGCACCATCAGATCTTCGTCAGCCTCGGCAATGGCATCCATCAGCTTCTCGCGGTAAGCTGCCACATCAACGGCGATGTCCTCTGGAATATCCTTGCCGCTCAGCACG
>JBAZRS010000501.1:0-2649 GCA_041662825.1 Victivallales bacterium
ACAAGCCGCGTCGAAACGGCGTTGATGATCACCGACTGCATGGCCGCCAGGGCCACGCCTTTTTCAGTGAGCATCTGGGCTCCTCCCGGAAAAGGCTGTGAAGTGGGATAAGGTAGCGAAGGCCGCATCAGCATGAAAAATTTCTCGACGCCCTGCACCATCTCCATCAGCACCGACTGCACCTGCCAGCATGCGGAACGGTGTTCGTTCACCATCATGATGGCGTCCACGCCAACTTTCACAACGTCGCCGACGCGCGATGCGCGGCCACCGTAGATCTTCAGCAGTTCGTCGTCGGTGGCGGGCCTTCCGGCGATGCGGGCTGGCTGGTGCAAACCGCATTCGCTGTTCCACATGGGCAGCAGTTTTCCAATGTGCTTGCGCATGCTCGCCTTCACCGACTCCACGCGCCCGGCATTGAAACAGTTCTCGATCGGAGACGCCCCGATGTAGTTGTGGAAGGAAAGTATGTCGAGATACTCGCCGCCGCCTGCGGCCAGGACTTCCTCAGTCCACTCCTGATAGTTTGACGTGCCGCACGGGCCTACGACTTTCGCCTCGGGATCGATCCCTTTGATTATGTCGTATGCCTCCTTGAGGAATTTGACATAGATAGCAGCGGTCATTCCCTGGCTGTGTCCGCTGTTCGGCTCATTGAGAATTTCCCAGTATTTCACTTTGCCCTTGTAGCGGGTCACCAGATTGCGGAGGTGCTCCTGATGGAATGCGGGGTTCGCCTGCCACTCCGCTATCGTCGGATATTTACCGGCATCCCAGAAACCGATTCCTATGCAGTAGAGTATGTCAAGCCCCATGCTGCCGCATTTTTCGACGAAGGCGTCGCTGGACGCATAATTCGGCGTGCCGTCTTTCGCTCGTCCGTAGATGGGCTGTATGATGCGCTCGATCTTGGTGCCGAACGTGGGGGTCTCGTCATTGACGCAATAGTAACCCGCGAGCATCGAAGTGTCCGAAATATCTTTCCGCGCGGGCAGCGGGACACGCACGGCAAAGGGCAGAACCGCGGACTTTACGGTCTTTCCGTCTCCTCCGTTCAACGTCACAGTCAACTCGTAGAGGCCGCACGGCCCCGGTTGGATTAGCCGCTCGTAGCGGGCAGGCGTTCCGCGGGTCAGGGGCAGATTTTCCACTGTTGATGAAATCGTTTCCACCTGGAATTTCTTTACCGCGATATTAACCGAGGCCTTGTCGCCGAACAGTGCCGTCGACTCGCCGGCGACGGACACCGTCAGAGGGATCGGCTGATTGTTCGGGAAGTAGCCAAAGCTCTCTCTGGGCAAATCGATGGCGATGCCCGTGAGTTGGGTTTCCCGTGCCAGCGCCGCCTGGTGCCGCCGGATTTGCTCATCCGCAGACATTCCGGGTTTCCCGTCGTTGTAATCACTGGCAATCCGCGCCGCTTCCAGAGGCCGCGAATAGAGGGCCAGCTCATCTATGTCAAATCTGGATGAAGAAACCTGGCTCTTCGTGGTCCCGAGCAGAAGACCTCCGAAATCAAGTTCCGGCGTCAGATAACTGGAAGCCGGGGCCTTGACGTGCTGGTAGACGCCGTCGAAATCCTTCTCGGCCGCCAGTGCACCATCCACATACAGCAGCAGTTTTTTCCCGTTGAGGACGCCTGCCAGATGATGCCAGACCTGCGGCGTCAGCGCCTTCTGCGTAGCGGCGGTGACAATCCCCTTGCCCTCCCCTTCACCCTGCGTGCGTCCGAGGATGAATCTGACTCCTGTCCTGTCGGCTTCCAGACGCCATCCAACAGACCATGCGTCGCCGACGGAAACAAAGACGGCGCGGCTTTTGTCCGCAGGCGACGGATGCAGGCGAACCCATGTTTCCACGCTGAAATCCTTGCCGTCCACACCGTAAAAGTGTGTGCGTCCGATACTGTTGACCGCCGTCCCGATTGAGAGGGCTGCTTTCCCGGCCCATCGGCCCTCCGCCCATCGCGGATAATCCTGGGGGGCTTTATTCGCAAAGTAGTCGTTGACGGAAATCGTCAATTCGCTGAAAGCCGAAGCGTCAAGCCTGTTTCGTGACAGCAGTCCGTCTCCCTCTTCGAAAAGGTAGAGCCTGACAAGTGAGGGATCCTGTTTCATTTTTTCGATATTCGTTTTCCATCTGGAAAACGACTCGTCTTTAGTCGCCGGTTCAGCGGCAGACAAGCCGCAGGCGGTAACAAATTGAGCGGTCAAGGAAATGAGAAACATGGTGAAACAACGATTCAGTGAATGCATGAAAATCTCCAATTCTATTTTTAATCTCTTAATAGTTAAATCTTGTGTTTTCAACGCAAGGCTTATTCCTGCGCGAAACACATTCCTTATTTGGTTCCGGCTCTGCCGGGTTAGGATCATCGGCAACTTACTACAACTTTCCGTTTAACCAGCTTTGTCACAATCTTTGTCGCGAGCTTAGTCGATTCTCTTCCCCTATTGTGCCCAGTTCGACAAAGCTCACGACAAAGCTCACGACAAAGTTTAGAGTCTGGCGATAACTGACACCCGTCCTCTATCCCATTGTGTCTTCACGCCTCTGCTGTTAATTTGATTTTTGAAATAGCTCTAGTTGCCCCGGCTCGATCTTCGCGTACAGATAAAGAGGCGACCTGTCCAATTGAATTGCTCCCGC
>JBAZRS010000501.1:2659-4440 GCA_041662825.1 Victivallales bacterium
GATTTCAACGCCTGTTACAAGACGCACTTTCACTCCGTCCGCGTCCTTGGCCCCTAAAACCGTAAGAGTATCCGCTCCGGCACGGACGATGCGGAACATCCGCAGCCCCTTGCTTACAGGCAGCTCCTGGACTGAGGTTGCACCGGCAAGAGCCAAAGACAGAGCGGCGAGAGCAACCCCCTGCTCCGAGGGAGTGCCGTCGCTGGTGTTCCATGCCGGATAATACTCGTCGGGGGCGCAATCGAGGACGACGGCATCCGCAGCGGCGGTGCGCACTTCAAGCGCCTTCCAGACCTGGATTACGGCTGAGCGCTGTGCTGAAAAAAGCGGCCAAGGCCAAACGTTCATGCAACGATCCCCGCCCTCTTCCCGGATCCTTTTGGCATATATGGGCGAGTCAAAGTCGCCGGGGTTGAAATCTCCCATCGCCGCGGCCGGCTGGCGGAAACCAAAGCGCGCAACCCGCAAGCCTCCCTGATTTACGGGAGGGGCTCCTAACGCATCTGCCGCAGTCGCAGAGAATTTGGCAAAGTCCTCCTTGGATCCGGGAAAAGCCGATTCGCGTGCGCCAAAATTGTTGTCCCATATCTCCCAGGCTGCAACCTCTTTATGGTAACGTCTGGACAGCAGTTCCAGGAAATTCCGGTAAGCTCCCAGGTCGACGGTATTGGTTCCAAGCCAGGAAGGCAGGCCGGTCACGCAGCAAACGACATTGAGCCCCGAGGCCGATGCTGTCTCCATCATCTGGTCGGACAGGCTCCAGTTGTAAACCCCCTTCTCCGGCTCGCTATGCCTCCAATTGACAAGCACCCTTCCCCGGGTGATGCCCAGACTCCGCGCCCAAGGCTGAACGGCGCCGGAATGGCGGACTCCCAATCCGGCATCGCCCTCGGCCAGGGGGACAACTACGCCAATGGGAAAAGTCTCCCGCCGCAACAGCTCCCCGGCGGCATTCCGGAGTGACAGCTCGACATCGAACAGGCCGCATTGACCCGGGTTGAAGGAAAACCGGGCGTCGGCCTTGTCCAATAACTCATTCCGCTCGTATATCGCAGCGCCGCCGTTCCTCGGTTTCACGGTGCATCTGGCAGTATCCCCGGCCCGTTGCGAAGTTCGCACAAAGGACTCGATCGGTTTGCCAACCGTGAAATAGCCGCCGCTTTGGCGCGGGAACTCAAAAACAACGGGGTCTGAAACTGCGGCAGCCTTTTCAACCGGGCGGAACTTAGCGTAACTGTCTTCTATCTCCGATGCGGACAATGCATGATCGTAGATCACCAGCTCATCGATGTCGAAGCGCAGCTTCCCGCCGATCACCAGGCCGCCGATGTCGTTTTCCTGTTCACCTTTGGCAGGGGGAGGAAGAGGGTTCGGGCCGGGAGTCGGCACAGCCACGGCTTTGCCGTCCACATACAAGCGAGCCTCCTTGCCGTCCCAAACCGCGACAAGATGGTGCCAGGAACCGAAGGCGAAGGGGACATAGGTGTTGAACGCATAGTGAAATGGGGTTAAAACCACCCCTTTCGGAACGCCGAGGCGGAAAGTCGCGTGCCCGTCCTTGGACCACTTCTGACGCGAGGCGACAATGCGCCAGCCGGAACCATAGCCCTGCCCAAGCGCCAGCAGATCCCCTTCCGCCCACTCGTCCTCGCCCAAGGGGTGCGGCCTGACCCAAGCCTCCACTGTGAAAACTCCATCAGTCCCGTGAAATCGCGAACGGACAAGTTGCGGCGCAGCTGAACCGCATGCCAGGGCTTTCTTCCAAGGCCATCGTCCGACCG
>JBAZRS010000502.1:0-4431 GCA_041662825.1 Victivallales bacterium
GAAGAAGGCGCGGACGAGTTTTGCGAGCTTCGCAACAGATTCCTCGTTGCTGAAAAGCGATTTCTGGAATCTGAGGTTCAGCACGGGCGTTCCTGCGGCCAGATGCAGCGGAAGTTTCGCAACCGATTTGAGAAGTGCGGTCGGGCCCTTTTCATCGCAGCCGGGAACGGCGCCGACGGAATCCACAAGCGCTTCAAACGCCTTCCTTCCGTCCGGAGTCGCGGCCACAGCGCGTCCTGCGCCGAGATAGGTCGTAAAAAGGATGCATGAGGCGATATAGCGGCCGCCTCTCGGCGTTTCATGGCTGTAAAGCTCCTTCCATGAATAATCAATTATATCAGTCCCTATGCTGTCCACATAATTGTCGTCGTTTCCGAACTTGGGTGCGGCAAGCAGTTTCCGCCTGACGCCATCATGGCCTTTGAAGTCCGCCTTCAGGGCCTGTACGAGTTCTTTTGCCCCGAGGCTTTTGTCGTCAAAGACTGTTTTCCTTATTGCGGCTGCGCTGTCTATGGTGTTGGCGATTCCCTGATATGTCAGGACCGCCCAGTTGTATCTTGCGCCTCCGGCCTCAAAGGATTTCCTGTTCTTCACACAGTCTCTTGTGCAAAAAGTCCTGTAAAGCTTCGGGTCCCCGGCAGCGAACCGTTTGAGCAGTTCGATCTGGTTGGATGCGACGAACGGATCGGTCTGATACTGGATCTGGCGTTTCAGCGCGGCGATGAATTCGTCGAACGTACTGAAATCCTCGAATTTGCCGGTATGCGGACCCGCTTGGATTTTGGCGACGGGATCGAAGCCGTCGAAAATCGACAGTTCAAGGGCCTTTGCAAGGCTTATCGATCCTTCGAGACTGCCAACGTTTGAAAGGCCCGCTATCATGGTCTCGGTGCATCCTCCGAACCCTATCTCCCGCGAATCCTCGTCGCTCAGGCCCAGATCCATCGACTTGAGCGTCTTCACATATAGGTCGTCATTGTAAAGGGGCGGTCTTCCGCTTCCGTGTGACAGGGCTTTCAGCGCCTCGATTATGAAACTGTCCGGGGTTTTTCCCGTGACCCTGAACGCCACATTGGGTCTGCGCACTTTGTTGCGTCCGCAGGCGAGGATGCATTCCCTCGTAAGTTCATTGCAGCCATCCTTCCCCTCGGGAGTATAGCCGCCTATCTGCAGGTTCCAGCTGTTCATGCGCTCGAAGTTCTGCCAGAGCTCGTCGAGCAGGTCCCTGGCGAACTGCAGGTCGAGTTTTCCGCTTTTGGGATCTTTTTCAAACAGCGGCCCGAGCGCCTGGTCGAATCGGCCTATGCTGTCGCAGCCGTCGAGCATCCAGGCGAGGTTCACCGCGAGAAACCCTTCGATGAAGGTTTCGGATTTTGTCATGAAGCAGTTGGAGAACGCATCGCTGATTATGGCGAGCTTCTTCTTCCTTTCGCCCTTCGCCGCATCAGCGGCCTTCATGAGGGAAGAATTGATTCTGGAATAAAACACCCTGACGCCTGTCGTGTATTCCTTAAGCGAAAGAAGAAGATTCAATTCAGCCGGAACAGCCTTTTCCGCTTCCGCTTTGACGGCGGCAAGCTCCCTGTCGAGTTCCTTTTCCATTGACAGGAAGCCTTCATTGACGACACGCCTGATGTCGGGGTTCGAATGGGTGTATCCGCCGAATCCAACAAGGCGTCTGTTGAGGTCTGCGCAGAGTTCGTCTATGAATTTGGCATGTTCCGGAAATATTTTCTTTTTGTCGTCTGCAATGATCTGGTTGACCTTGAGGCCGTTATTGTGGTTTAAGCCGAGAATCAGTCCTGCGGCGGACCATTGCTTGTCGGACTCCATCGTTTTAGAATTCGTAAACGGCTCCGCAGGGATAAGGTATCTGCCTTCAGGGACGAGGACTTCCATGTTTTCATACATGTATCTCATGGCCCTGCCGTAGTTCATCGGCCATGGAAGATTCTGCTCCAGCGCCTCGTAGTATCCGACGGCTGCCCACTCGCCGAGTTCCTTGAGAATTTTGATGTTCATATGAATTTATCCTTTGTTATTTAGTAGCGCGGGTCTATCTGACCCGCGGCTCTCGGGTCAGATAGACCCGAGTTACCTATTTCGAAAGTAGCTTTCTGAAATAATCGCCGTCATATCCGGTCTCGGACGAGACTTTCTGTGCGGTCTCAAGTACGGCCCTGATGATTTTCTTGTTGTCGGACCTGTGATATCGGCTGGTCAGCGCCGTGATGCCGAGTCCCGCAACAGCCTTGCCCTCGATGTCGAAAACGGGAGCGCCTATGCAGAAAATCCCGTTGATATATTCTTCAACATCAAAGGCGATGCCCGTTTTTTTCACATTCTGCAGCTGGGAGATAAGGACATTGAGGTCCGTGATCGTGTTCCTTGTGATCGGGGGGAGGTTCTTGGGCAGCATCGCCCTGACTGACTTCTCGTCCATGAAGGCCAGGATCGCCTTGCCGAACGCATTGTTGTGGTAGTAGACACGGGAGCCGGGGATGACTTGGAGGAAGTAGCTGGCGTGCGGGACCACTGTGTCGAGCACCAGCATCTGGTCGCCGTCCGGAATGTGGATCTGCGCGGTCTCGCCGGATTCCCCGCTCAGCCATTCGAGATGTTTCCTGGCGCGCTGCCTTATCTCAAATCTCGTGTAAAGGCTCATGCCTATCGTGAAGAATTTAGTGCTCAGCTGATATTTTCCGGAGGAGAAATCGACTTCGACATAACCGCGTTCGACAAGCCGTTTCATTATCCTGAAAATGGAGTTCGTGTTTATTTTCAGGGCCTTTGAAAGCTCGGTCACCCCGGAAGGATTCCTGTTGGACGACAGGAATTCAATGATGTCCAGCATCCGGTCCACCGCCGGAACCGAGTATGTCGTCTTGGTCTTCTTCATAATCTTTTCTCCATGGAAATGTTTTATTTATCCGGCTGCCGGATAAATAAAACATCAAAAAGTGATAATCAATCCCTCAGCGACTTCTTCAGGATCTTCTTCACATCCTCAGCATTGGCAACTACGGGATTGAGATCCGTGATCCCCTTCATGTAGGTGAATGTCTCCACTGCGATAAGGTCGATGGCGGCATTGTCGGGGCGCTTGGCTGCCAGCTTCTTCTCGAATGCGAACGGCGCAAAAAACTTCTCGAATGATGCCACGATGTCTTTTGAGGACTTGTCCATGCTCTTGGAAATGAAATCGTGTTTCCCCTTCATCGGTTTGGATTTCGAGTTGAAGTCGAGGATTTCCCGGTAGATTGTGAACAGCGCGTCGCCATGGGAGATGTCGGGATAATGTCCTCCTATCACATGCGCGATAACATGGCCGAGTGAGACGACCGCGTGGCAGATTGCGATTCCCGCATAGGTGTCGGCAAGCGCCATCATTTCCCTCGCCTCGAGGTTTTTTCCGTCCTTGTAGGCGATCGGAAGATACTGGCAGCAGAGCGTGATCGCCTTTTCCGCGAAGAGGTCGCTCATCGGATTGGCGGCATTGGACGTGTAGGCTTCAACTGCATGGGAGAAAACGTCAAAACCGCAGATGGCGGTGAGGCTTTTCGGCATGCTGAGCATGAGTTCCGGATCGACAATTGCGACTTTCGGAAGGATGTAGGGCGAACCCATTCCCGGCTTCTGGTGGGTCTTCGGGTTTGTGATCACTGAAAAACACGTGCAGTGGCTGCCGGTGCCGGAAGTCGTTGTGATCGCGATGACAGGCAGTGTTTTGCTGGTGACGGGGCTCTTGCCTATCGCATAATTCCATATCGGTTCGGGATGTGAGGCGCCTACGGCTACGGCCTTCGCCGTGTCGATCGCCGATCCTCCGCCAAGCCCGATGATAAGATCGCATTTGCCTTTTCTCGCCTTGGCGACCGCCTTCTCAATTGACGTTGTTGTCGGATTCGGGACAACCCCGTCGAAAACTGTCGTCTTGATTTTCGAAGCGCTGAGATGCTTCAGTATTTTTTCAGTCAGTCCAGAAGAGACGCAGAAAGGGTCGCATACGAGCAGCGCCTTTTTCCCGAAACCTGCCGACTCGTTTCCGATTTCACTGATTTTTCCCGGACCGAAAACGATTTTCCCTGGGAGCGTAAATTGAAAATTCATGCCGCATTCTCCTTATTTTTCGTGTTTGGTTCTTGCTATTATGTGATCCTGCAACTCTTTGCCAATGAGTTTGAACATCTGCGAGAAACCTGCGACCCTTACGGAAATGTTACCGTATTTGTCCGGTTCCTTCTGTGCGAGCTTCAGCCTGTCGGCCGTCACTACGTTAAATTGGATCTGCCCGATGCGCATGGCAAGAAGGGTCCTGATAATATCGGCCATTCTTTTCACACCGTCGGTTCCCTCAAACATTTTCGGGGAGACTTCGACAATCGCCGCAGACGCTCCGGCCGCCATGTCGTGAGGCAGCTTGGAAAGCGA
>JBAZRS010000503.1:0-4423 GCA_041662825.1 Victivallales bacterium
TGGATGAAGAAAATAGGCGGACTTGCCGCTGTAGAGACAATAAATGACGCAAAATCCGAGGCCATTTACGAGACTATCGAGGCGAGCAATTTCTACAATAACCCGGTTGATCCCGAAAGCCGTTCCAAGATGAATGTGGTGTTCCGCCTTCCTTCGGAAGCTCTTGAGGAGAAATTTGTCAAAGAAGCCAAAGGCAAGGGTTTTATCGGGCTGAAGGGGCACCGTTCCGTAGGCGGGATAAGGGCCAGCATTTACAATGCGATGCCACTGGAAGGTGTCGAGAAGCTCATTGATTTCATGAATGAGTTTGAAAAAGCCAACAGCTGATTCGGCCGACATCGACAGCATAGCACCAGAGAGCATCGCGAAAACACATTCCGGTGCTCTTTGATTTTACAGGGGGTACAATGCTTTTCGGGAAAAACAAATTTCACGAAGCGAACTGGTGGAGAACAGAGCAGGGGGGGATCCGCTGTTTTCTCTGCCCCAGGGGCTGCCTGATTTCTGATGGGAAAATAGGATTCTGCGGTGTCAGGAAAAACATTCAGGAGAAGCTGTATTCCATCGCATACGGGCATCCCGTGGCAATCCATATCGATCCCATCGAGAAGAAACCGCTTGCGAAGTTCCTGCCCGGTTCATGGACATTTTCCCTTGGCACATACGGATGCAATCTCGCCTGCTCTTTCTGCCAGAACTACCATCTGTCCAGGGAATTCTATGACGACGAGAAGACTGACAGCTCCCCCTTCTACCCCCCTGAAAAAATCGTGGATCTCGCAATAAACGAGGACTGCAAGTCCGTGGCGTTCACATATAACGAACCCCTGATCTGGGCGGAATACGTAATTGACATTGCGAGACTTGCAAAGGAGAGGGGGCTGGCGACCGTTCTTGTCTCAAACGGCTATATAACTCCTGAGGCCGCCCGCGATCTCTACCCGTGGATTGATGCGGCAAACATAGACATGAAGGGCTTTTCCGAGGAATTCTATTCGGAAATGACAGGCGGCAGGCTTGCGCCGGTGCTTGAGGCGATCAGGTATTTCGCCTCACTCGGGAAGCATCTTGAAATAACCAACCTCGTAATTCCCGGTAAAAACGATTCGCAGGAGATGATCGATGCTTTCCTTGACTGGACCAGGGGCAATCTGGGACTTGACGTACCCCTCCATTTTTCCGCCTATCATCCGGATTACAAATACAACGGGAGCCGGGCCACAGCGCCTGAAACCCTCTACTCGATAAAGGAGAGGGCCGTGAAGCTAGGTTTCAAAAGTGTATATGTCGGAAACATTTTCTGAAAATCAGAAAATGTTATTAATATCCCCGAACATGCAGGGGCCGCTATTTCCGCCCATTGAAATGCTTCGAATCACCCCATTCGCCATAGCCGATAGTCTCCCCTATGGAGGAAATCCTTTTCTCCAGGCAGTTCCGGCACATTGAGGAGTTTTCGTCAAGACACGGTTTATTGTCATACAGCTGATAGGCCGCCCTGTATTTTGTCTCGGTAATATTGGGCATGATAATGTTAGCACCGGCAAGAAGCCCCATTTCCCTGCCGGTCGGATTAAGGGACTGAAGCGCAGTTGTCGAGGCTATATTAACATCCTTTAAAAATATTCTTGTGACGGCAATCATCTTGAGCGCGAGATTGAGCTGATTATCTTTTATTTTTTCAAAACCCGGAAGGGAATCGGCGAGGGGGGTTTCCTTATGGACAATATATGGCCCCATCCCAATCATATCGGCATCGATCTCCCTGAAGAAAAGGATGTCGTTTGCGAGGTCGTCCATCGTCTGAAAAGGAAGCCCGATCATGACGCCGGTACCGAGCTGATAACCTGCTTCCCTGATGCGCCTGAGGCAATTTAACCTGTCCTTGAAACTGTGTTTGTCGGGATGGATCCTCCCGTAAAGCTCTTCATTGGAGGTTTCAATCCTGAGTAAATACCTGTGCGCACCGGCATCATGCCATTTTCTATATACGGAATCAAGCTGTTCGCCAAGTGAAAGGGTTATTCCAAGCTTGCCGGCCGACAGCTTTTTTATTTCAATGATGATTTTTTCAATAAATGATGTGAATGCCTTGCTGGTGTTCTCTCCGGATTGAAGGACGATTGAACCGTAGTTGCTTTTAAAAGCCCAATCTGCTGCTGAAAGGATTTCATCTTCAGTCATCAGATATCTGCGCTGAGACAGGTTGCTTTTGCGGATTCCGCAGTAATAGCAGTCCTTTTCGCAGATGTTGCTGAGTTCGATGATTCCGCGGAAATAGACTTTTTTGCCGACATGCTCGGATTTGACAGCGTAGGCTTTTTCAAACAGTTCCTGCATTTCGGACTTGCTGGAAAGACTTAAAAGAACTTTGATGTCCTCAAAGGACAATTCGGTTCCGGAGTCAACAATTTTTAATATTTCGGAAAAGGTTCTCATAAGGAAGTCACTTTTTCTTCTTTAGCAGCAACGGTTCCGTGTATTTCTGATACAAATCAAAAAGATATCCGATACGCTTCATTTCATCTGAGAAAAGTTGAGGACGGTAACAGAGATCAACTGACTTGTCAAGGTCCTTGTGAGCTTTCAGCAGGGCAGGGGGCATTGAAATTGGATCGTATAAATCCGCCAAGGATGAATCGGGAAACTCTTTTCTCGTATCAAGAATTTTTCGAGCCGCCTGCTCTACTGCATTGGAATTCTTTTCTGAAGGTTTATCCGGCCATGGAAAATTGTTGTAGACAATGTCGTTGGAATATCTGAAACGGCTCTCCAGTCTTCCGCAGACATATCGCATCCAGATCATGTGCATTTCCGAACTTAAGACTCCAAAATGGTAGAGGGTGGCGTTTGGAATACATGCACAGCTGTCATGAACTATATAATCCGGCGGGAAGAAGCCAAAAGGAACATATTTTCTGTTCTCTGACGTGTGCCGTGGAATTAAAATATAGTTATCATCAGGTTGCCTTATTTCGCCGAAAAGCGCAGGATAATCGGAAAGCTCCCTTGTAGTTTTCCTGTTGCTTGTCGCCCTGAGTTGCCTTACCTTTTCAACTCTTGCGAAAACATTAGGGAGGCTCCTTAATTGTGAAGGGGTTATGTCTTTCAACCAGAGACACCATTTTTTTTCCGCATTGAGCCATTCTTTTGCGCTTATAAGCGGTCTGATAAATCCCTTAGCTTCAGGCTCTGTTTTCAACATTTCCTTCCTCTCAGCATCGTCGAGCAGAAGATTGCCGCCGTCATTCGGCATATTTCCAAAATTAATTTCAGGGACAACGCAGAGCGGCTTGTTCCTTTTGAGGATGACAATATCTCCGCCTTCGACAAGATAAGGATTTATATTTTTAACTCTTATTTCATGCGCCTCGGATTTTGGACTACCATATCCAAAGAGTCGCTTCACCTGCGCTTCATGGTTTGCGAAGCCTATGATGACAACATAGACATGAGCCATACCTCTTGCCTCGTTATCCCAACTGAAAGTCCTGTGTGCAAAGTGAATTTTAATATCATATTTCCTGAAGAGCATATTCCACAGGATGCCAACCTGCTCGCCCTGCGAAATTGAATTAGTGGAAACAAATGCAACTCTTGTTTTTGTGTTCTGGATATATTGGGCGGCTTTAAGATACCAGCACGTAACATAATCTAAGACACCATATCCTTTTACGGAATGGAAAAGGGAATCCATGTCAGAGTTTTGAGAATCATTTCTGTGCTGCTTTCCGATGAAAGGCGGATTCCCGAAAATATAATCGAATTTCATGGCATGCTTGTTTTGCTGATTATGAATTTCCTTCTCATCCACGACGTTGAGTTTTTTTGCCAGCACGTTGATAGTGTCATAATGTTCGCGGGGTTCTTTGACGATGCCGACATTGACTACATTCGCGGAAACCTCAAAATAATTCCCGTGCATCAGGCAGTTCCAATCAACCCGGAGGGCGTTCGCGTTTGCGATGTTCGCAGACTTCTGGAGTGGAAGCCTGACAAAATAGTCGCCTACGGCTTCAGACAGTTTTATATTCATCTGATGATCCATCAGCCACATTGCGACTTCCGCAATTCTTGCAGGAAACTCCTCTATTTCAATTCCGTAAAATGAATCAACATCAATCTTGGAAAAATATTTGATGTCGAGAATGTCGCCGTATTTGTGGAGGACTTTCAGTATCTCGATTTCGAGAAGCCTTAATTCCCTGTAAGTTATTACAAGAAAGTTACCGCACCCGCAGGCTGGATCGAAGAACTTCAGGGAAGCGATTTTATCATGAAACACACGGAGCTTTGACTTGACACTGCTTATTCCATCGAATTCAGACAGTAAATCGTCAAGGAAAAGCGGTTTTATGACCTTGAGGATATTCTTTTCCGAAGTGTAATGGGCGCCGATGTTCCTTCTTTTCTCCGGATCCAT
>JBAZRS010000504.1:0-4421 GCA_041662825.1 Victivallales bacterium
GTATGTCCGGCTGAAGCTCCTTCACCATTTTCAGGGTCTCGTCTCCGTCGATGTTTTCCGGTATGCACCCGTCAAACCAGAGATAGTCAATCTTGCCGTACCCTGTCATCAGTTCGCGGATCTCGCTTCTGCAGTAATCGATGAAACGCCGCCTTGAAGCCTCGTCGCGCCAGTCCTTTTCTCCGGGCCAGTCGCGGAAGAAGGGGCCGGGATAGTCCGGATGCGTCCAGGCCGCGGGCGAATAGTAGAGTCCGACCTTGAGGCCGGCCTTCCTGACGGCTTTCACGTATGCCGCCACAAGGTCGCGCTTCGGCCCCAGATTTGCGGCGTTCCAGCTGTTGACCTTCGAATCCCAGAGCGCGAAACCGTCGTGGTGGCGTGTCGTCAGCACCATGTAGCCCATGCCGCTTTTCTTCGCGAGCTTTGCCCAGACCGAAGGATCATATTTTTCTGCCTGCCACTTGTCCACATATTCCTTCGTGTACTCTTCCTTCCCGATCATCTCCCTGTTCATTATCCATTCGCCGCGTCCCGCCACTGAATACGCGCCCCAATGGATGAACATGCCGTAACGGCTCTCGTTGAACCAATTCTTGCTGTCGTTATTACTCATTCTCATTTACTCCTTTTTGGATATTAAAAATGAACTTAACCGGCTTCGCCGGGATTTTTATGATGCGCAGCATCTTTCGGAGTGCGGCGTGTAAGCGCCGCTTTAAGACAATCCAAAAGCGCAGCTGACACTGCGCACTCCAAAAGATTGCTACGCAATCATAAGTGGTAAAAATACAATTTCCTATACGATTAAATTAGGCGGCCACCCCAGTCATTCGACGGGGCAAGAAGGCCGCAACTCTTTAAGGAACGCCACCATCTTGGTGGCATTTTCTTTAATGTGGTACAGGCGTCTCGCCTGTTTTTCAAGCAAGAATAAGAACAGGCGAGACGCCTGTACCACACTCTTTTAATTAAGATGCCGGCAGGGATGCCGGCGTTCCGTTTTCAAATTCCCATACCTTAAAGCATCTCGGCTTATCACACCGAAGCGTGTCCTCGGGCAGATTGCCCGAGTTACTAAAAAAACGGGACTGAATATATCTTGCAAGTTTTTGTTTTCAATTTCCCATACATCCAAACGTGTCAGCGTACTTTGGCGGCACATTGAACTTCAGCCATCAGCTTCAGGACCGCCAGCTCCTTGGCTTTCGCCTCGACATCAAGGGTGAAATCCGTTTTCAAATTGAGCCAGCAGTCCGGGAAATCTTCAGGATCTATGTAGTCTGAATGGGATTTTTTATCCTTTTGATTCCAGCCGTTCTTCGGTGAAGATATATGGAAATAAGGTTCGGCCTTTCTCGCCTTCCATGTTTCAATGCACAAATCAGAGGCGTCCTTCACGGAGGAACCGTCAGGGTTGCATCTGTGATGGTGGACATCGTAAACAAGCGGAACTTTGAGTTCAGAGCAAATCGGATACAAGTCTTCCGGGGTATAGGAAACATCGTCATTTTCCAGTCTTATCCTGTTTCTGACCTTTTCGGAGAGTTTTTCAAAATTCCTGCGGAATCTTTCAATCGCATCCTTCTTGCTGTCATATCTTCCGCCGAGATGGATATTGATGACATCGGCGTCCAGCAAATCCGCAATCATGCCGTGACACTCCAGGTCCTTTGCGGAATTCGCAACGACCTTTTCATGGGGAGACGAGAGTACTATGAACTGATCCGGATGGAAGCTCAACCTGATATTTTTCTCAGCAGCGAATTTACGGCATCCTTCCAGTGTTTTTTTTATTTTCACGGAATCCGGAAGATCATCGATAAAGTATCCCGCCTCGGGATGTGTTGAAACTGGAAAAAGACCGGAACATATCCTGAATGCGCCAATCCCCATCCTGTCAACTGCGCGGAGCGCAAACTGCAGGCTTTCGCAATTCTCAAGGCAGATGCCGCTTATCTTCCGTATTCTCGCCCTCTTTTCAATTTTCAAAACAGACGTGGCGTTAAACGTCCTGAACTTGACAGGTTCATTCCTGAATAGGCAGCATAGTCCGAATCGGATCACTGAAACCCCCTGGATTATTGGATGAATGGATTGCTGGATGAATGGGTATTAATGGAATATGCATAATATGGAAAATTACAAAAATCCCCTGTTTATATTTAGATAAAATTCCATTTCCTTAATTTTCATTGAATTCAAAACCAATAATCCAGCAATCCAACAATCCATTAATCCATTAATCCGTCATCCTACTGGATGACTGTCACAGCAGCTTCCAGACCCTGTAAAGTTCGGTGACGCCCCAGGCCTGCGCATCGCATCCCCTCTGGGTGTGCGGGTAGTCGCCGTCGAGAATCTCAGGGATATTGTGGATACAGGCTTTCTCCAAAAGCGTCTTTGACGATGCGATAATAGACTTCGCAGTTTTCCTTCCGGAATTCCCGTATGTGAGATAATAGGCTTCCGAATATGAGGGGAAGGGCCAGGTCCAGGCTGTCCCGTTGTGATATGCGGGCTTCCTCCTGTAATCCTCATCGCCTTCATATCTGCCCCAGTACGGATTCGGGGGATCGTTGATGATGAGCGAATTCTTCCCGTAGACGGGAAGCCTGCATGAAACGGGCCTGTCGGCAAGACTCCTTATTGCTCCCGGTATGAGAAGAGACGATGTCGCCAGGAGAATATTCCTGCATATGACAGGATCCTTGACAAGTCCGAGCGTGATTGCAAAGAGCTGGTTCGGCCTGAGGGCATCGCCCTTTTCGGCTTTTGACGCAGAATGCCCGGCTCCCGCATGGAGGCAGTCGGCAAGATATTTCCCGTTTTCGAGATAGAAGAGCTTCATGAATGAATCTTTCACCTTGTCCGCAAGAAAACGCCATTCCTTGCTGTCGGTATTTTCAGCCAGGAATGAAAGCGCAAAATGCCAGAGGGCCTGTATTTCCACAGGATATCCCTCGCGCGGGGTGCCTGCGGGATAATTCGTATCCATCCAGGTGAAGTGGGAAGGGCTGAAAATCAGGCCGGAATCCTTGTCTGCGATTATTCCGTTCGGCGTACCCTTTATGTAATTGCGGGCAATGCTTTCCAGAATTGAAAGCAGGGTCCCCCTGCCCTCTAAATGGGTTCCGAGAAATTCCCTTCTCCCGGTTTTCCTGATGAAATCGCTGCATGCGACGAACAGCCAGAGTGGCGCATCGCTGGTGTCCCTGTTGCCGGCGACCGCACCCTGAATGGTGTTGGGCAGCGTCCCCCTGTCCTCGAACCTGGAAAATAAAAGAAGTATCTGTGAAACTTCGTCGATTTTCCCGGCGGCGATCAAACCCCTTGCACAAATCAGCGTGTCCCTGCCCCAGTCAAGGAACCAGGGATATCCGGCCACAACCGTCTTCAACCCTTCTCTCCTGACAATGAACTTGTCCATTGCGGAAAGCAGGACTTTCTCAAAAGATGAATCCGCAGGCAGGGACTCATTGTAGATATTGCTCAACTGTAACTTCGTGTTTTCCAAAGAGGTCAGAACCTGTCCGATAATCTGTTCACCCTCCCCGCCGTCAAGGGCAATCTCGAAATATCCGGGGCTGAAAAGATCGGTGGAAGCTTCAAGCCCGCGAGACGCCTCCCTCTCCTGATAAACCGAATACTGCCACTCGGGCGCAGTCACGAACTTGCCCTTGTAGGTGCCAATGAAAAGACTTCTGTCCTTGGAAGGGGCGAAGGTCATCGATTTGTGGTTGGTTTCAACGGATTGCGGGAAATGCGTCTCGGCCCCGTACATCGCCTTGGTCTCCATATGGAAATTCCTGTCCTCAATGTCTGGACGGATGATGATCCGCACCGGAAAATCGTCTGAAAGATATTCGGTTTCATTCGATGCCAGATGCCTGAAGATCTCCATTCTGACGGCATTTTCACCGTCGATCATCAGCATGTTGACGCAGATGTCGACAAAGAGACCGTTGCCGACCGGAAGATGGAAGTTCCAAGTTCCGCTGCCGTCCGTGTTTATGGTGAAGTTCTCCACGGTGTCAAGGGAGAATATCTCCCTGCGGCCGTGAAAATCCACCCACATCCTGCAGCGCCTCCACATGATATGGCGGTCTTCGGGATAATCAACGCTGAGGTTTGCGGCAAGCAGGGCGTCATACCTGCTTTTCAATTCGCCCCACTGGACGCACGAATGCAGCATTCCGCCCCTTCCGTTAGTATCAAGGAAAACAAGCTGGGATGAACGGATGTCGGCATTGGAATAGACAGAACACACGCGCGTATCGTCAGGTGAAAGCAGAAGGATCTCCGCCTCCTCCCTTCTCGACCTGTCTTCCGCATAAACCGAGATTTTCATCTTCAGACTTGCATGGTGCTTGCTGACCGGAAGAGGCATGAACAGGGCGAAATATTTTCCGGAAGCATCCCTG
>JBAZRS010000505.1:0-4402 GCA_041662825.1 Victivallales bacterium
GAACAGGCACACATCCGTCCACGGTTCCCATACTGCAAAGGCGTCGAAGCCGGGATATCTGATCGGACCTTCATCATACCTCGGTACGGCAAATCTCGGGGGGGATATCGGAGAGATATTCGACCTCAACGGGAACCTGGGCGAGAACTACCTCTTCACCGGCGACGGACTGTGGATACAGGCGCTGTTCAAGGACACGCGCGGCGGATTTGAAATCCCGAGCCAGGCGGTGAAAGGCATGTCGATGGATGCGATTACCGCAGGCGGCGAGAGCTTCGGCGGCAACTTCGTAAAAGGTTCTGACGGCAAATTCTACCTGACCATCGGCGGAACAGACGCCCGTGTCCTGGAAGTCAAAGGCCTTGACACGATCAAGAGGTTTGCGGGAAATTTCACATACACTCCTGCGCAATACGCGGACGCGCAGAAGCTGCTTCAGGAAAAAGCCTCGCAGTCCGGACAGGCGAAAGTCTACCAGATTGCCAAGGCGAAAGCTCCTGTCGCTATAGACGGCAAGGTTGCGAAATGGTCTGACCTGATGGATGACGGCAAATCGCTGCTGGAGATCCAGGAGAGCAAACAGAAACGGTATGGGCGTGTTCAGGCGAGTTATGATGCCGACAACCTCTATCTTGCGTACCGTGTCTTCGCCCCGCGTACGCAGATGAAGAATGTCGGGCAGGATTTCAGACTTCTGTTCAAGAGCGGCGACGTGGTCGATCTGATGATCGGGCCGGAACCGCAGAAGGCGAAGGGTGAAGGAAACTTAAGGCTGATCATGACATTCAAGGATGGCAAGCCTGTGGCGATATTGAACCAGAAGTTCGCACCTGGCGCCGCCAAGGCCGAGGGGTTCGGATTCGCCTCTCCGGCGCGCACGATTCCGTTTGACCGCGTTGTGATGGCCCCAGATGCGAAGTTCGCAAGTTCCGGCGTGAACGGCGGATATTTTGTAGAAGCCGCGATCCCGTGGACGCGTCTCGGCATCGTTCCGAAATCCGGACTCAAGCTCAAGGCCGACTTCGGCGTTCTTTTCGCCGACGACGGCGGTACTATGACCGTCGCGCGCCATTACTGGAGCAACAAGGAGACAAACCTTGTCAACGACATCCCGGGCGAAGGCGACCTGGCTCCGGAACGCTGGGGACTGATAACCCTGGAGTAAGGGGAACGGCATAAGAATTTCAAAGTGGTCGGGTGTCAGGTGTCGGGAAAGATTAGATTTTCCTCTCCTGACACCTGAACACAGACACCAAGTCGCGGCCTCTGGCCACTTAAGACTGAACTTCCAACATTCAACACTGAACATCGAACATCCTCCGTCGCTAAGAAGCTATGGGGGACAGGTCGAATTAAAACTGAATACATTCGAAGTTGGAAGTTTCCGCCGCGGCGGATTCAGTGTTCGACTTGTCCTGAGTTTGTTGAAGGATGTTCAAATTATTAAAGTTGCGGCGTTTTGGCCGCCTAGTTTAACGCTAAGGAATTTCAAAGTTGTGAAGAAGCAATGAAGAGAATCTAAGAACATGCCTTGCGGCATTAACTACAAATAATTTCTGGATTCGTTGGTAGTCAAGCCCGCAAGGGCTGTTCTTTTCTTTAGGCATTTAAAGTTGCGGCTTCCAGCCGCCTAATTAAATCGTATAGGAAATTGTATTTTTACACGCTTGCGCCCTTTGCGCCTCTTGCGTTAAGAAAATTAACGCTAAAGACGCAATAGTCGCTACAGTTAAAAGGAGATTAAGCTCCGGCGAAGCCGGTTAATTCAAAAGTCTTGTTTATCGTCTGGACACTTGATTTTTTTTTCTTTTACACTCGGACACTTGGCCACTCGGTTACTCTGACACTATAATAATATAAGAAGGAGCTTATGAAAAAAACTGTTCTTGCCTGCTTTGCGATGGCGCTGGCTTTCGCTTTCGGCTGCAACTTTGCTTCCCTTTTCGGTCTTGCGCCCAATCTCACTCCTGACGAGGACATGCTGGTCGTTTCCGACGCCGCATCTCCGCGTGTGGCGTATGCCGTTTTCAAGAAGGGCAATTATCTGAATGCTGCTGTTTCAGTGGAATCGTTCGAGCCGCTCGGTCCGGACAAGATTCCTGCAATTGGTGTCAAACTGGGACTCGCCGCGGACAAGGCAATTGTCCTGACCGAGAAGGATGCGGCCGTTCGTAAATCCGGCAATTCCCTTGTCTATGAATTCAGGGTTCCCTCTGAAAAACTTATTGCCGGGAACGAGGGGTGGGAAAAGTTCAGGATGGGGATTTCTGTCGACTGGCCGGGCGGGCCGTTCGGACAGTCCCGTCAGCGCGAGACCTTCCTCCAGGATAAAAACACGAAGGCGACGCACGGGGGGCTTTCCCCTTCTCGCGAAGACTGGCAGCTTCTGAACCTCAATGAATTCGAGAAGGCGGTCGCGGACCGCAAACTGCAGATTGCCTTTGATTTCAAGCAGCCGGTCGAAGGCAAGGCGAGCATAGTGATAGAGGATGAAAAGGGAAATCGCGTCCGCAATCTAGTCTCCGGAAAGGCAATGCCCAAGGGGATGCAGCGGATTGTCTGGGATGCGACAAACGAGAGAGGCGAACTCATGCCGCCCGGCAAATACCAGTGGCGGGCGATTTCACATCCGGGATTGAAACCCGAATATCTCTTCTCATTCTGCGACGGGGCCGGATCGAATCACGGTACCCAGCATTCCGCGGCGACCAACGGGAAATTCCTGTTTTTCGGAACATCCGTTTCCGAAGGCGGCTATGAACTGGTACAGCTTGACCTGAACGGGAAATTTGTCCGGGGATATAATTCTCCGATGGGGCACGGGCTTGCGAAAGTCGCAGTTGCCGCCGATGAGAAATTCCTCTATGCGGCATATGACGGCACAGGTTGGACGCAGAAGGTGGATCGCAACAAGGCAGATTGGAAGGCTGAAAACAAGATCACTCTTGTAAGGGTTGATCTCGGCAGCGGAAACTTCGTAGACTACAAGAAGGAACGTTTTGCCGTGATCGCATCCTACTGGGTCGGCCCCGGCTCCCCAGAGAAAATGTCCGACCGCACTGCATTGTCAGGGATGGCTCTGCTGAACGGCCACCTCTACATCGGGGACAGTGTCAAGAATGTCATCCTTGATATTGATCCGGCGACCGGAACCGTGGTCGGCACGTTCCCATTGGTGAATCCTGTCGCGCTTGCGGCAGGCGGAGGAAAACTTTACGCCGTTGCAGGCAGGAGCCTGCTGGAAATAGATCCTGCAAACGGAAAGACTGTCGGGAATATCAGCACTGCACTTGAAGGAATTCCAAACGGACTGGCAGTCGGGCCGGACGGGAAATTCTATGTCAGCGATGCGCAGTCCCACGTTGTGCGGATATTTGACAATAAAGGAAAACAGACAGGCATGATCGGCAAGCCGGGAGGCGTCACTTACGGTTCAGCTGAAACCCGTGCGAAAATGGGTGGATACGGTGAAGAGGGGCAGGAGAAACCTGTGACCGCCGGACCCTATGATCCGCTGCGGCTCTACAATCCCGCCGGACTGGTGCTGTCCCCCGACGGACATCTCTGGGTGACTGAGAATGATCGCTGGAAACCCAAACGCCTGGCAGCCTATGATCCGGTCAAGGGAACCATGTGGAAGGAGTTTTTCGGCCCTACCAACTACGGGGCCAGCGGCTGCGGATTCGATCCGGACGACTCGTCGCTCTGGTTCGGGCAGGGCACTTTGTTCAAGCTCGATTTCAAGGAGAAGAAGGCCACGCCGGTATCGACTCTCGGCGGAGAGGAGGGGATGCATTACAGGTTCTGGAGGCAGGACGGCCGCACATTTGTCATCGCCTGCGGGAAGGTGACATACATCGAGGAACTGCTGCCAGGCAACACACTGAAACCTCTGGCGTTCCTGAGTTCGGGGCACCAGTACGCCTATGCGCACTCATGGAAACCCGGCAAGGAATTCGAAGATGCGTTCAGGCGCGATTACCCGAATGTGAAATACGAGCATGGAAAATCCGGCCAGCCAAACCACGGCTACGGAATGCTGTGGGTCGACAAGAACGGCGACGGGAATATGCAGACGGAGGAAATTGAGTTTTCCATGGCCGCGGAAAGCCTTGCAGGTTCGGGCTGGGGACATGATTTCAATGATCTCACAATCCGGGTTCCTGCGAAAGTCGCAGGCAAAAGCGTGCTGGTGTCATTGAAACCCGCCGGCTGGTGGCCGGGCGGAGCGCCCAAATATCCGCCACTCAATGATGCTGTTAAAGCAGCCATTCCAATCAATGGCCCGAGCTGGAGCGGACTTGAAACCACGGTTGACCGTTTCGGCAACATGATCATCAACAGCGATCCTGAAATGCGCGCCTTCTCGCCTGAAAGCCGCCTCCTATGGGGTTATCCGAAC
>JBAZRS010000506.1:0-4396 GCA_041662825.1 Victivallales bacterium
GTGAACACGCATGCGACCGGGACAAAGGCCGGAGACATACAGGAATGCGAGGCTTTAAGGAAGGTATTCGGAAATTCAGCCAAATTTCCATATATAAACAATACGAAGGGGTTTATAGGGCACGCCATGGGGGCGGCCGGGACGCTTGAGCTTGCCGGGAACATACCTTCATTCGATGATAATATCCTACATCCCTGCAACAATATTGATTCCCTTGATCCGGAGTGTGCGATTCCAAATATCCTGTTCGAGAAGCTGAAACTTGAAAAATCGGTCAATTATATACTCAACAATTCTTTTGGAATGCTCGGGATAAATTCAGTTCTTATTGTAAAAAGATTTGCAGATTAAATAAACGGTGGTATCTTACCCGCTCCATTAAATATTTCTCTAACTTTTTTGGGATTCAGGAGTAGTTTTAATGACCAGAGATCAAATTTCACAGTCAATAATCTGCATTATAAACGATATTCTTCCGGAAGGGGACTGTTCGGCGGTCGACCCTGAAAAGAAGCTCAGGGATCAGCTTGAGCTTGATTCGATGGATTTCCTTGACATCGTAATGGAACTCAGGAAGAAATACGGGATTGAAGTCCCGGAGTCGGACTATCCTCAACTCGCCACGCTGAACAGCTGCATTAATTATCTTGAACCGAAAATGAAAAATATCTAGTCTTCATGCACTCCGGCAGGTGCTGCAACCTGAGCTTTTTTTAACACTTCCTTCTGTCAAAGTCTATTTCAGATGCGATTCCGGAATTATTTTATGAAAATAACACCGGCAAATGAATAATCCGGGAAAGTTGTTTCATTTAAATCGTCAAGCAATTTCAAAGTCTTGCCGTTCCTTCCAATCGATGCTAAAAAAACTGTATATTATCGAGCTGTTTTTATTAAATAAAATAATATTAAATTCACTTGCATATTTTATTTACAGGAGATAATATTCAAGCTGTTTTGTCTTCCTAAATACAAAATGAGGTGAAAAATCAATGAATAAAATTTGCCCGACCGCACTTTGCATATGCATTGCATGTTTTTCATTCATAATAGCCTCAAATACATACGCCCAATACACCCAACCCCCTGCTAATGCAGGTGCGGCAAGGCAGGTGCTTGTAAGTGATGTTAAAATTGATGCCCTGCTTGTTGATACTCCCATATGGAAGGTCGTGAACGTGCCGGACAAGCCGTGGAAACAGAGGAAGTGGATTCAGATTGAGGTCGATTTTACAACTGGAACTACAAGGAAAGAGAATGAAAGCCTTGAAAATGTAACTGTTGAATATGAACTCCTCCTGCCGACAGAAGATCCTAGAAATCCATATGCGCTTATTTCCGGAAAAGCCACGTACTGGGCGTTTGCCCTCGACGGCGGGACACATCACCTTGTCGCCTTTGTTCCTCCCAGGATAATTGAAAAATTCACACAAGGGAAAAAAATCAACAATGCGGAAGTCAAGAAATTCGATATCAAGGTCGAATTCAAAATGAACGGAGCGCTCATAGGTGCCGGATTTTCGCAGCCCAAGGGGGCAACCATACAGTCGACGGCGAAGAAGTTTTCAGACGCCAGCACGAGTCTGAGTCTTCAGAGGCAGAAGGATGGGATCCTCGGGCAGGATAAGACTCCCTGGGCCAATTTGAACTACGATCATTATGAGCAAGTGAACCCCGACTCGTCAAAGTGAAGCAATAACCCAGATATAAGGCATTATGGCAAAAGCTGATACAGTTCTGGCTATCGATATAGGTGCGGACAGCATAAAACTGGCGGAATTCAGTTATCCGCCGGGCGGCAAGTTTGTCCTTGAAAAATTCGCCTTTGCCGAATACGGCGGTGATTTGAAGGAGGAGGAACTTCTTACAGCCCTCACGGAAAAGCTTTCAGCGGCTTTCGTTGAAAATGATTTTAAAGCGAAGAAAGTCCTTATTTCCATATCGGGGCAGTCCACCTTCATCCGATTTGTAAAACTTCCCCCTATGAGCGAGAAAGAGGACAGGGTGCGCCAGGTTGTGGAATATGAGGCGAAGCAGAATGTCCCGTTCCCCATTGAAGAGGTGGTATGGGACTATCAGCTTATCAGCACAGGTGTCGAAAATGAAATTGAAGTGATGTTCATAGTCGTCAAAGACACGGTTGTGGAAGAGCTGACTGATGCGATTGAGAAATTCGGCAAGGAGATAGCCGTTGTCGACGTCGCCCCTGTCGCATGCTACAACTCTGCAAGGGCCAATGAGGTTGGCGGCAGCGACTGTGTCATGATACTCAACGTGGGGTCCAAATGTTCCAGCCTTGTCTTTATCGACAGCGGGCGTTTCTTTGTAAGAACCATTCCCATTGCCGGATATTCCATAACCCAGCAGATCAGCAAAGAGTTTGGCATTCCGTATAAGGATGCCGAGGAACTCAAGCGGAAGCATGGATTCGTGGCATTGGGGGGTGCATATGAGGAGCCGGATTCCGAAGTGGCGGCGACAATTTCAAAGATTGTAAGGAATGTGATGACTCGTCTTCACGGGGAAATAAACAGGTCCATAAACGTCTACAGATCCCAGGAGAAAGGGAACAAGCCTGTTAAACTGTACCTTTCCGGAGGGAGTTCGGTAATGGCCTTCACACCCAGGTTCTTTTCGGAAAAACTTAAAATACCTGTGGAGTATTTCAATCCGTTCCAAGTGGTTTCCCTGCCGGACCATATCAACAGGGAACAGCTTGCAGAAGTTGCGCACATGTTCTCCGAAGTTATTGGTCTTGGACTCAGGCATATAACTTCATGCCCCATTGAAATCTCCCTTATTCCTGAAAAGATTAAAAAGGCGCAGGCAATCAAGCACAAGACACCGTACTTTTATGCGAGTGCCGCTTCGTTTGTGATCTGTCTGGCGTTGATTCTCTTCTCCCTGTCCAAACAGGAGTCAATTGACAACAGCAAAGTTGTTCTTGCGTTGAAAATAGTTGAAACCACGGAGTCCTTGAAGGATGAGGTTAAAAGTGCCGAGAAGAAGAAAGATTCCCTTGTGAGTGAACTTAAGGATGCGCAGAGCGTACTCCTGGGGAGATGCAACTGGATTGATCTTTTCAATGAGCTTCAATTGAAGATCCCCGATAAAATGTGGCTGGTGAGTGTTGCTCCGGGAAAGGATCCCCTTGTAGGCGGCGTCGCCGCCGCCGGCGGGGAAAACGTCGAGGAAACCAGGGCCGTAATGCCCATTTTTGCGAGGAGGGGCGCTCCGAGAACTGCTCCGGGCGCAACGGATGCGGGCAAATTGGAATGGCTTGAAATCGAGGGCTATTTCTTTGGCGCCCCTTCTGAGATTGACAACTTCAAGCAGGAGCTTGCCAAAACAACCTTTTTTACGGATAAACCGGCTGAAATAGTCACTCTGAGTTTTGTGCCGGCCAGGGATGACAAGAATGATTTTTCCAGCTTTAAGATGATGGTAAAATTGAAAACACCTTTTAACAGATAAGAACGACATGGAACTTATTAAGAAAAACATTGTGCTTTTCGTGGTGCTCGGAGTAGCCCTCCTGGTTTCCATAGTCCTTATTTTTTTCGTATTCCAGGTTTCAATTAAAATGACAAAGCACCAGGAGAGTCTGCTGATTCAGAAGGATAAGATAAAGAAGCTTATCGAGGAAAAGCCTTCGCCCCTGAAAGGCAATTTGGAGGCAATAAACACAGATTACGGTCTGCTGCAGCTTAAGGTTCAGGAAATCCATCAGGTTTTCGGTAAGCCTTACCGCTCAGCGATACAGGCTTTTGCCGCAGCTCTTCAGGTTAACGAATACACTCTTTATTCAAAATGGCGCGCGGCCTATGAAAAAGAAAAAAGAGCTGAAACACCTGAACAGATCTTCCTGAAATTCATCGGCGAGTTTGACGGACAGAAGGTTGACAGTGCGATCAATGCTTTCAAATCAACTATTGAAAAGAGTACGGTTGAAGGTGTAAATCAGTCAAATATCAATCAGCTTATAATGGAGGGGCTCGGCCTTCCTAGAACCATGAGCGCAGAAGTCTGCAAGACTTATATGTCAAATATGGATCTGAAGCTCAATAATCTGCTGAAATCAAAGGATGTCGGCCTCGGCCTGCCGATCAATGTTCCTGAAAAAAGCTTAATCTTCAACATATACGGGGATAATATGCCTCTCCCCGAACATATTGGGCTTATCCTGAAGCACTACAGTCTGCTTGAGGATCTTGCATACAGGATGAAGGTGGCCGGAATAAAGGGCGTTAACTCCCTTGCAAAAGTCACTCTTGAGGGATCTGAAAACAGGGGCTTCCTCACTTTTTCCTATAAGATGCAAGTTGTAGGCACCATGGAGTCGATTAGGGCTCTGATAAACAGTTGTCAGGACGCTTACAAGGATAACAGGGTCTAT
>JBAZRS010000507.1:0-4393 GCA_041662825.1 Victivallales bacterium
GGCATTCTCGAGAAGTTTCGGTTCCCGTGTGCGATATGCCACATGAAGGCGTCCTTCCGCTATTGCCAGTGCGGCTTTGAGTTGACTGTTTTTGATTTCAACCCAGTCCGTTCCTTTCCATTCATCAATATCGCCGTCAGCAACAGGCGCTTTGCCGAGTATAGATACCGTCATTGAACGTTTCAAATCCTTTTTCTGCGAATCCTCTTTTGCCTTAATGTCGGTCAAATATTGTTTTGCGCGCTCAATATCTTCCGGTTTAACACTAATATTAAACGGCCCGATATTCTGAACGCTTTCCAGGCCTTCCAGCCGCGCAATCCCGCAGAACTGCTTGCCTACCGTGAGATAAACAGATCCGTCGCTGGTCTGGTTGATTGTTGGGAAGAAATGTTCGGAGCCGAAGCTGAAAATGTTCAAGTCCATTCCCGCTTTCGCCACAAGCGAATCTGTGGTATAGCCCAGTATCGGAGCTTCACGCTGGTCACGGCCAAGGGTGGCGACAAAAAGTCCGTCTGTGGTCATAAGATACATATTGCCGAAATTGCCATTGAGCGCCCAATAGCCCCTTGCGCGATCCTTTGCCGGATAAACCGGCAGCCCGAGAAGCCGGGTTGTTCCAATCATCTGCCCGGCATGTTCAGGTTTCGGCGCATAATGAGACGCATGCAGGCCCGGCCATTCATTTGGATAAGTCCAGATGAGTTTGCCGTCCCGATAGCCCCTGACAGGTGCACCCGGAATAATCAGTCCGTCCTTAGTTTCCAAAACCTGACCTTTTACGGCTACCCGGAAGTGATCCACTTCAGGAATCACGGTTTGAGCCTTTGCAGCATCATATGCGGGGATTCCCGCTGCATTGAAAGACAAGGGGCGAAGCACCACAGTGTCGCTTGTGATAAAACTCAGATCCGGCTGGACAGTCACTGAGCCAATGAGTGACGGAAGAACCTTAAAAGTGAATTCCGACGGCTGCGGGCGGTTGTCCGAATTTCGATCCGACCAGACGAAAAGGATACTGCTGTTTTTATTGGGCAGGGAAGCTTGAATCGGCGAAAGGATAGCCGCGTATTCAGGTTGCTTGAAGAGCGGCCAGGAATTGACATCTCCCGCCGCCGCTACCGGCGAGGCGACATGATCTTTCATGATCCATATTGCCGCAATCGGAACACCCCCTGTGGGATTTTGATTATAGGCATTTGTCATATACCGAACCCCGTTGAGAAGTATGGCCGACTGAGGAGCCTGCTCTCGGAAAGCCCCAAGCTCAGTCTCAGTACCTTTCATGGCGTAAACTGCGTTGACGCTGCTGCTGCCGGACTGCCAGTCCAAGGCGAATTCAATGCCGTTGGCATTGTTCCAGGAGGAAAAATAGAATCGCTTCGGATCTTCGGGATCCAGATTTCCGCCACCGCCGTAGTTCGACGGACCGTAGAAGGCGCGGAGCAGGCGACCGTCAAGAGACCAGACGCTGACGCGTTTCGGTGCGCGATCCCGTTCCGCAACCCAAAGCTCCTTCGAAGGAGTTAGCGCCATTCCAGAAGGGTTGTGCATCTGGTTTGGATCATACGAACCAAGAGCCGGAACTCCTGCTTTGCCTATTGCAGAAAGAAAACGTCCATCGCCGGAAAACATCTTCACCTGATGGCTTTTCCCGAGATCGGAAATAAATATATTCCCATCAGTTGCAACAGTGATTCTCTGGGGATCTTCGAGACCTTTGCCGATAATGGTGCCAACGCTTTCAGCAGTTTTGGAAGGGGCTGAAACGGCGAATCGCTTGAGTTCGGTTCCGCACAAGACCAATAAGTCGCCTTTTGAGGTGAAAGAAAGACCGCGCGGATTCTGGGCCTTTGTCTTCCATAATGTCTTTCCGTCGTTGGCGGACACAAAAACTATCTGGTTGTCTTTTGAAAGACTTATCGCGACAATGCCGTTGTATGCGGCTATTCCTCCGAGCAAATTGCTGTCAGCGGATTTCACTTTCTGTTCCCATATCGTGCGGTCATCAGGTAGAGCGCGGACGAAAATATTTCCCTTGAGATCATTGCCATAATAAGCATAATCCCTCTGCAATGGATTAGACCCGCTGTCACGGGTCAGGCAGAGCGCGCCTGTCATGGCATTTCCATAAGCTCCAAAGCTACGAATACCGCTTATCTTCCTTCCTTCCGTATCCGTCCATATGAATCCGTGTCCCGACTCTGCAACCGGACTGGTAATCAGCATGAGAGGCATGTCCGAAGGGAAAAGCAATTTGCCGTCTTTAGTGTAATTGCCGGACTGGACGTCAATTTTCCTGACGCGATATTGAGCAGGACGGTTGCCTGGCAGAAACATTACGTCAGACGGAGCTCCGTGATCTGCAAGCCAGCCGCCACTGCTATGTGGATCATTCGCCCAAGCACCAGTTATCCATGGGGGAACTCCTGAATTGTATGCGGAAAACCGATAATTCAGCTTCAAAGCATCGCGCACAATGCCCCTGGCAAGATATTCTCCCGGGGCAACCGGCATCCCAGTTGGCCGGTAAATACCCAGGATGCCAAGTTGCGCCTTCTGTCCCTTAACGCTTATCGGCAATGGTTCGCGATGATTGTCGTCGCACCCGTCCCACCAGAGAGTATGGGCGCCTGCTGCAAAAAATGTTTCGCTTACCAGATTGCGGATACGGACTCCCTGCTTGTTTTCGATTACAAGCGTAACAAATCCTTCCTTTTCCAGAGAGAAGCGAACCGGAATAGGAGGATTTTTATCCTCAGGTGAAGCAGAAATCTGCTCAAAAAAGCAAAGGCAGGCAGGCAACAAAAAAGCCAAAACCTGCAAATGTTTGAAAGACAACATTTTCATTTCCTTTAAGCCTTTAAATATGATCTTCAAGCACACGGACGGCATTAATTCCCTAATTCAATTTCTCCAAAGCAACCCCATCCAAAGGCAATGCCCTTGCCTCATCGGAAAATATCGCCGGGAGCAATGTGTAGGGTCGAGGCTCCCGTTTGTGGCTCTGTTCATTGATACGTCTCACACATTCATGCAAAAGCGATCTGACATCAAATCCGATGCGGGACAATTCAAAGGTTGTTGAAGTGGTATCAGTAAAAGTTCCATGTGCAATCAGCATCACGTCGTCAGGAATCCGCATATTACTGTCAATCAAGCCCGATATCACCGGATCTACAAGATTTTCATCTGCGATCAGCAAACCGTCAGGACGCTCATTCTTCGGTAAACTCATAAGAAGCTGGACAATATGGCGGGAGGTTTGGGGATGTAAAAGATCCACGCCCAACTGCCACTGGGTGCGGCTGGTTAATCCGTGGCGCTGAAGAGAGGCCATCCATTGGTGTATGAGTTCCTGGCGAGTCTCAAAAAAACCAGAGGGTGTAATGACTGCAATGTGTTTACGCCCCCTCACTGCAAAGCGCTCCAATGCCCGATCGATCAGTGAAGAATAATCAAACCACACACTAGGGATTCCCGGAATTGATGACAATGACGACATGACCATCACTCTTTGAACGTTCCTCGATGTAATCACCGGCGTGTTCATATAGTCTACCGGACTGCTCAGGAAAATCAGTCCTGCCAGGCAGTGGGATTCAACATCGCGGATAATCTTGGATTTGTGATCAGCCCCTTGTCCACGGTCATCTGATGCGTAATATATGGGGAAAAAAGATTTATTTAATGTTTGCAGATATTCAGCCTCTTTTAGGAGTAGGCTCCAAAATAAAGGCCAGCCTCCTTCCCGCGTCTGCCGATACGGAAAAACAATCCCATAGTTGCTTAAATTGGGAAGATTGCGCACAACATAGGTCCCATTGGCGCCGTGAGAGGAAATAAATCCGTCCTCCTCAATCTGCCCCATCGCCTTTTGGATAGTCACAGGACTTAACTTTAGCATACGCCTAAGGTTATCGCGATTGGGAATCTTTTCTCCCGGCTTCCATTCTCCTCCGATAATCTTCAAACGCAACTCATTGGCTGCATTGTCGCGCTTTATTGAGCGCCTTTCCCTTAATGCAACAGTGGGCTTCATTATGATTTCCATATTATTACATTTTATTTTTATTTATAATGTATTATATGATATTTTTTCCGCCGTGTCAAGAGCTTTTACCAAATTAGCTATAAATAAGTTTGGTTTTATAACCAAACAATTAATATATCAAACAAGTATTTCTATTTATTACACTTGACATATTTTTATAATGTATTATAATGAAAAAGGAAAGCCAAGTATCTTAAAAACAGGCCAAAAGGAGCACGATGAAACCTAATATTGTCTATATTCTGGCAGATGACATGGGATACGGGGATCTGTCCTGTTTAAATCGAGATTCACGCATTCAAACAAAAAATCTAGACACTCTTGCAGAATCCGGCATGA
>JBAZRS010000508.1:0-4393 GCA_041662825.1 Victivallales bacterium
GCCGCAGACATATGCCTGATGTGGGATGCCGCCGGCAAACAGATGTCAAACATAAAGGCTGCCTTGAGTGGGAAGTCATCGCCCAAGTCGTCGGGACGGCATGCGAATATATGATTTAAACCACGATTATAAAAGGATGTTAAAATGAGATTTATTTTGATGAGGTTTTTCTGTTGCGGACTGTTATTTTTGACAGCGGTTCAGGTTCATGCCAAAGTGAAGATGCCTGCGATATTCGGAGACCACATGGTACTTCAGCAGGACGGCGTATTGCCCGTGTGGGGATGGGCTGATCCAGGCGAGAAGGTAAAGGTCACACTTGGTGATAGGCATGCAAATGCTGTCGCCGCTGCGGATGGAAAATGGCGGGTGGAGCTACCCTCTGTCAAAGGTGACGTCGCGCCTCTGATGATGCGTGTTGAAGGGGAAAGCAACGTGCTGGAATTCAGCGATGTGCTTGTCGGCGATGTGTGGATTTGCTCTGGTCAGTCAAACATGGGGATTCCGTTGCGATATGCGCACAATGCTGCGACTGAGCTCCCGAAAGCCGTTGACCCGCAACTTCGTTTTTTCCTAGTTCCCCAAATGTGTTCCGCGGATCCGCAGGAGGATACTGCAGGGCGATGGGAGTTGTGCACGAAGGAAACGGCAGGCGGATTTTCCGCCGTGGGATATTTCTTCGCACGCGAGTTGCGCAGGGAATTGAAACGTCCAATCGGAATGATCGGCTCATATTGGGGCGGGACGCCTGCGCAAACCTGGACGAGTATGGTGGCATTGGAAAAAGCACCGGCTTTCACGAAATATGTTGACGACTATCAGAGGGCGCTTAAAATTCATAAGAAGGTCATTGCCAATCCTCAGCTCACCGCCGACTACGAGGCGAAGATGAAAAAATGGGATGAAGACTATAGGGCAATGCGGAGTCAGTACAACGCCGCTTTGGCCGCGGGACAGAAAGTGGAGCCCCCGAAGCCCGACAGTCCTCCGCCTATCCAACCGGATCCGACCGCTGTGCCGAACCCCGCCAATGCCCGTCCCGGAACTCCTTCGATTGCCTTTAACGGCATGATTGCACCTTTGATTCCGTATGCGATAAAAGGAGTCATATGGTATCAGGGGGAGGGCAATGCATATGTATCCAGCGCTTTCGAATATCGCACACTGCTGCCGCGCCTCATTGAAGACTGGCGCGGGCACTGGCGTCAGGGCGACTTCCCGTTCATAATTGTGCAGTTGCCTAATTTTATCGTTTCAGAAAATTCGCTTCAGAATTGGCCAATGCTGCGTGAATCGCAGTTGCGGACACTGTCGCTTCCAAACACCGGCATGGCTGTCACAATCGATATCGGAAACCCGAATGACGTCCATCCCAAAGGCAAGCTGGATGTCGGATTGCGCCTGGCACTGGTGGCCAGGAAAGTTGCCTACGGGCAGGATATCGTATTTTCCGGCCCGATCTATGACGCCATGAAAGTGGACGGGAAGAAGATCCGCTTGAGCTTTAAAAATGTCGGAGGCGGACTGGCAATGGGCGTTCCCCCATGGACATGGGATGGGAAAACGCCGGTCAAGCCGGAAAAGCTGAAAGGTTTTTCGATCTCCGGATCAGATCAGAAGTGGTTTGACGCCGAGGCCGATATCGAGGGAGGGGAAGTGGTGGTTCACTCTGAAACTGTCCCTGTGCCGGTGGCAGTACGCTACGCCTGGGCCAGCAATCCCTCCTGCAACCTCTACAATAAAGAGGGACTCCCGGCTTCTCCATTTCGAACAGACGATTGGGAGAAATAGCATGAACAAAACTGAACAGTTTATTGTCCTGAGACTCAACTCCGTTACAATGCCGATGGGTGACGAGGAGAGAAGAATCCTCCATTCCTTGAATGTGAGAATTATTGAAATAGAAGGTGACTCCGACGATGAGATTTCCAAAGCGGCTGCAAATGCCGATGCTGTAATTGTTGTTTCTTCATATATTAGAACATCAGTTTTTCATGCAATGAAAAACTGCCGCATTATTTCCCGCCTGGGGACGGGTGTTGACAAGATTGATATTGATGAGGCCACCCACAAGGGCATCATCGTCAACAATCTCCCGGATGCGTTCACGGAGGAAGTCGCGGACCATACCATGGCGCTGCTGCTTGCGGCAGCCCGACAGATCAAGTTTCTCGATTGCGAAATTCGCAAGGGGCGAAAACCTTTTAGTCTGTCCGACATGCATCGGCTTAGCGCGCAGACGGCTGGCATAATAGGATTCGGGCTGATCGGTCGGGCCGTTGCTAAAAGATGCAAGGCGTTCGGAATGCGGGTGCTTGCCTGCGATCCCGTCCTGACTCCTGAAATGGCATTACGGGAAGGCGTGACAATGGCGGATCTCGATACTGTATTGTCGGATTCAGACTATCTCTGCCCGCTATGCCCACTGCTTCCGCAGACGCGGGGAATGCTGGCGATGCCGCAGTTCAGGAAGATGAAACCTAGCGCCGTCCTGGTCAACACCGGCCGTGGCGAGTTGACAAACGAGGACGATCTTGCCGCCGCACTGAAGGCGGGGATCATCCGATACGCCGCATTGGACGTCTTCGGGATTGTCAATGTGTTCAACGCGGATGGTTTCTCTACTGAGCATGACCTGTTCAAGATGGACAATGTTCTGATGACCCCGCATGTTGCGGCGGCATCTGAAGAGGCTGCAACGGAATGCCGGCGACGGGCTGCCCAGGCTGTCGTTGATGTACTGAACGGCGGCTGGCCTGAGCATCCGCTCAATCCGCATGTAAACGCATGGTTTAAATGTAAAGCACCTTGATGAGAAAACGGAAAACTTCAATGCTGAACGAAAAATTGCTTGTTGACCGCGACCCGGAGAACCTTGGGAGCGATCAGAAGCGGCTTAAAGCAATACCTGGCGAGGCGCTGCCGGTGCCGGGGGACCGCCATCCGCCGATCAATCAAACTTACCCTGCGGACGCATTCTACCACAACGGTAGGGGCGGGCGCGTGTTGGATGTGACCAAGGCGCCGTTCAACGCCAAGGGCGACGGAGTTGCCGACGATACGCAGGCGCTGATCGCGGCAATGCGTTTTGTCCGTGACAACTATGAAATTCTCCAGGGTCCGGACTTCTGCTTCTGCTCGCAAAAACTCAACCGCAACTGGGTCGTTTACCTGCCTGACGGCGAGTACTTGGTAAGCGATACGGTGAGTCAGGGTTGGCCCGCCCTGGCGATGAACCTCAATAATGGCTGGTCTCATGTCCAGTACCTGCGTGTGGCGTCACCGGAGCACGAGCAGGAATTGTACGCGGTGTCTAAACCTGTGCCGCCTCTGGTGCATGGCAATCCGGATCTGTCCGCCGATGACGATAACGCCGGCAGCTACATCCGCGGCCAGTACAACAGTGCCGAGGTATACGCCGAAAACAACTGGGCAATCCGTGTCATCGGCCAAAGCCGTGACAAGACCATCATCCGCCTGAAGGACGCCACCTCCTCCTTTGGCAGGGACGCGGAAAAGCCCGTCCTCGCGTTCTGCCTTTTGCAGCGGGGATCCAATGTGAACCTCGGTAATTTCATCCAGAACTTAACCATCAATACCGGCAAGGGCAACCCTGGAGCGGTCGGCCTGCGCTGGAACTCCTCGAACTGGGGCGGTGTTCGCAACTTGGAGATCCGCTCCTCAGACGGACAGGGTCGTGTCGGCCTGCTGATGGACCGGAACAACGCGACGGGATACCACCATGATCTGCTGATAGAAGGTTTCGATACCGGCATCAAACTTGCGGCCGGTCGGGAAACTATGATCACGCTTGAATATTCCACATTGTCGGGACAGAGAGAGATGGCGGTCCAGCTTGGTGATGCCAAGTCCGGCGGCGGTGGTGATAACCTGAGTGCGCGCAAACTGCTGATCAAAGACGCTCCAGTAGCCCTGCGGGTTTCGCGAGCCGGGCAGGCGATCCTGCTGGAAAGTGAATTGACCTCTCGACGCGAAAATGCCGCCGCCATGGTAATCGAGCCCGATGGCTTTCTGATGGCACGCGAGATTCGCATGTCCGGTTACCGCGCCGCAGTGATTCGGCACGGGGAGGTGCTTGTCAAAGGTGAGTTCATCGAGGAATATTTCTCATCTCCACCAGTCAATCTAAATTCTGTCGGGCCGGCGCGGCTATCCTGGCTGTCGGTCAAGGATTCGCCCCTGATTCTTCCGGAGAATGATTTGGCGAAATGGGCAAACGTGGACGACTTTGGCGCAGTAGGGGACGGTGTCGCCGACGACACCGACTCCATTCAGCGGGCGATGAACTCCGGTTTTCCAGTGATCTATTTCCCCAAGGCAAATTATGTTGTCAATGGAACTGTCGATATTCCGGCAAGCGTGCGGGAGATCA
>JBAZRS010000509.1:0-4362 GCA_041662825.1 Victivallales bacterium
TTAGCCAGCTTTTCCGCAAGGGTGCGGCTTCCCTGCGTGTCCTCCCAGTAGGGAACCGCTATGTCTTCACCCAGCATATTCTGGTAAACTTCGCTTTGCTTTGTCGGGAATTCATTATTTGGAAAGGCGGTTTTGCAATCTTTGCATTGCACCTGGTCTGGCTTCAGGGGATCAAAAATGCCGGGGAACGGTTGCTGCTGTTCGGGAAGGATCTCGACAGGCTTTTTACGGGCGCAGACCGGGCATTGATGATGTATCAAAGGTGTTTGCTCCGGGATGACCGCCAGCAGTTGGGCATCCGAGAGATCCATAAGCTCTTTCGCAGGCACTGCAAATTTTTTTATCTGGTTGCCGTCGGCAACGGAATTGCACCAGCGATCCAGCACAGGATGCTTGAATAATGTCGCTTGCTCATTCGTCACGTTCTCGGCATGAACGAGTTCCCCGACGGCAATGGTGAGGATCATCGCAATGAAGCTGATGGCGCTCCGGAAAATCCCCGGACCTCCTTTCAAACTGTGAGGAATATGGCGGACACTTTTACCAGAAAATCCAGACTTTGAAATCATAATCATGCATCCTTAAATAGTTAATTGTTTGATATTCATTTGCCCTAAACCTAGTTCCCCCCGCTATTCCATCTTATTCCACCCTTCGATGTTCGAAGTTGGATGTTGAATGTTCGATGTTCAGTCTTTTCTCAATTTCACCGATTCGCCGTCTCTCCGGCTCTCCGATTCATTCCCATCCCACACCTGGCATCAGATTGCTGACGACTAGCGACTGGCGACCAACGACTATTCCTTCCCCCGATATTTCAGACATGACACATATCGCCCGTCTTTAAGCTTGACCAGTTCCGGGGTTGTTTTTTTACAGTCGTCAAAACACTCCCTGCAACGGGGATGGAACGCGCAGCCGGAGGGCAAATTGCCGGGATCCGCGACTTCGCCTTCGAGTTCCAGTTCCATCTTAATATCCGGATCCGGGCTGGGAACAGAGCGGAGCAACGCCTTGGTATACGGATGCAGTGGATCTTTGAAAAGCATTTCTGATTTTGCCATTTCAACAATCCTTCCAGCGTACATCACGGCGATATCGTCGCATATGTGTTTCACTACGGCAAGATTGTGGGCAATGAAAATGTACGTGAGTCCAAGCTCCTGCTGCAAATCCTGCAAGAGGTTTATCACCTGCGCCTGCACGGAAACATCCAGCGCCGATACGGCCTCGTCGCAAACCACCAAAGAGGGATGCATTATCAGGGCGCGTGCGATTCCAATCCTCTGGCGCTGTCCGCCACTGAATGCATGAGGATAGCGTGTCTTATGTTCCGGTTTCAATCCGACCTTTTTGAGCATTTCGGCAATCCTGTCTTCCAGTTCCTGCCCTTTTGCCATCCTGTGAATCACTAGCGGTTCACCGACTATCTGTCGCACAGTCATCCTCGGATTCAGGCTGGCGTACGGATCCTGAAAGATCATCTGCATCTTTGTGCGCAACGGTATAAGTGTTTTTTCGGGAATACTGCAGAGGTCAACCCGTTTGCTGAAGGTGTCGAAATGAACTTCCCCGCTGGTCGGATTTATGGCCCTGAGTATGCTGCGGCCGGCCGTGGTCTTCCCGCAACCGCTTTCACCGACAAGTCCGAGGGTCTCTCCCTGCATCAGGTCGAAGCTGATGTTGTCAACGGCCCTGACTGTCCCGACCTGCTTCTTGAAAAACCCTTTGCTGTAGACAGGGAAATACTTGCAGAGGTTCTTGACCCTGAGGAGAGGGAAATGCCCGGCCTCGCCTTCCACTTCATGTTTTATTAATCTGTCTTCCATGAACAATCTTTCCCTGTTTCTAACTAACTATGTAATTTTTTCATTCAAATGAAAAATTTTTCTACTAACTTTAGAACTTTCGAACATTCAAAACCACAACTAAAGTTGTGAACTCCAACTGTCTTCAACTCCGACTGCGTCCGCCATAGCTTCTTTGCGACGGCGGATTCTCCGTTTCGCCGATTCTCCGTTTCATTCTTCTCTTACCAGCGACTAGCGACTTCCAAATCCTAAACTGATGAGCTGATTTCAAAATGCAAGAAAACTGTTGTCGCGGGAATATCTCTTGTTGGTGTTCACAACTTTAGTGTGTCTTAGTATTTAACAAGTTAGACACGCTAAAGCCGTGAACACCAACTTAAGAAATCAGCTCACCTGAGGCAATTTTGAAATTGCCTCTGATAACTGTTTACCGATAACCCTCCTTCGCCAAGGCTTCGAAGGGCAGGCTGATAACTTTCTTATTCCCCATCTCGCTCCACGCTACTCGCTCCTTTTCTTTTCCTCTCGTATTTCCTTGACTCTCAGACATGCGGCCGAATGCCCCGCCTCTATCTCCTCCAGTACCGGAGGTTTGCCGACATCGCACAAGCCGGGCTTGTAATATTCACATCTCGGATGGAACGGGCAGCCTTGCGGAATTGATGTGAGGGACGGAACGCTTCCCTTTATCGAATGAAGCCTTTCCTTGTCAGCTGAAAGCCCGGGCAGAGATGCTATAAGACCCATCGTGTACGGGTGCAGTGGCCTCTTCACGATTGTCCGGACATCGCCCTGTTCTACGATCCTGCCGAGATACATTACCGCGACATCGTCCGCCATCTGAGCGACCACTCCAAGATCGTGGGTGATGAGCAGAATGGAAGTTCCCAGTTCCTTCTGCAGCTTTTTCATGAGGAACATAATCTGCGCCTGAATAGTGACGTCGAGTGCTGTCGTAGGTTCGTCGGCTATCAGGATTTCAGGGTTGCAGACAAGAGCCATGGCTATCATGGCGCGCTGGCGCATTCCGCCTGACATTTCAAACGGGTACTGGGCCAAACGCTGTTCGGCGCCGGGAATTCCGACTTTGCGCAACATGTCCACCGCCTTGCGCTCCGCATCAGCCTTGCTGACATTCTGGTGGATGAGTATGGCCTCGCAGATCTGGTTGCCTATCGTATGGACCGGGCTCAGCGCGGTCATAGGCTCCTGGAATATCATGCTAATCTTCCCGCCCCTGATGTTGAATAGGGCGTTGGAATTCTCCCCGAGCTTCATTATGTCAACAGGATCTTCTCCGGACGGGCGGAAGAGTATTTCTCCGCCCATGATTTTCCCCGGCTTCTGGATCAGACGCAGTATGGAGAACGCCGTGACGCTTTTGCCGCAGCCCGATTCACCGACAAGCGCCATGACTTTCCCGCGCCGCATGAAAAAATTGACATCGTTGACGGCGCAGACCTCGCCCTCTTCCGTGAAGAACGAGACTTTCAGTCTACAGATGTCCAGGATGCCGGAGGAGGAGGGAGAAGATGAAGAAGGAGCGAGCGTTGCAGAAGAGGTTTGAATCGGAGAATCGGAGAATCGGAGAATCGGAGAAAATAGGGGAATATGGAACAGAGAAGAAATTAATCCTGCTCCGCCTAAGAATTTAAATTTATTATTCTTATTATTCATGTTTATCCTGATATTTCCTTTTCGCCTAATCACTATTTTCTGTCGTCGGTCTTCTGTGTGTTTAACATTTCTTAATCGCCGATTCTCCGATTCACCGTTTCGCCGATTCGTTCTTCTACTCGCTCCTTCCCTTCCTCCCAACCCTCACCTCGCTGAATACGGATCCGCGGCGTCCCTTAATCCATCCCCCAGGAAGTTAAATGACAGCACTGTGATTACGATGAAGACCACCGGCAGCAGCAGCCAGGGATAGAGTTCCACTGCCTGCATGTTCATGCAGTCCTGCAGCATGACGCCCCATGAAACTACAGGCGGCCGCAGTCCGATATTCAGGAAACTCAGGCTGGTCTCTGCGAGAATCATTCCCGGCAGGGCCAGCGTGATCGAGACGATCAGGTGCGACATGAAACCGGGTATGAGATGGCGGAACATGATCCTTGAATCTGATGCTCCGAGGAGTCTGGCGGCGACGGCATAGTCCTCTTCACGGAGCGAGAGGATCTTTCCGCGGACGACCCGCGCCAGACCGGTCCAGCCGAGAAGACTCAGTATAATCATTATCGAGAAATATGTCTTGAGAACCGACCAGTCGGCGGGAACTGCAGCCCCCAGCGCCATCCAGAGCGGAAGGCTTGGAATAGACTGGAGAAGTTCGATGATGCGCTGGATAAGAAGATCTACCCAGCAGCCGAAATAACCGGAGATGCATCCGATTGAGATCCCGAGTGAAAAACTGATGAGGATCGCCAGCAATCCGACCGACAGCGAGACTTGGGAGCCGGCCAGAATGCGGCTGAAGATATCCTGCCCGTACTTGTCCGCACCAAAAAGATAAAACATCTGTTCCTGTTCAGTGCCGATGTTTTCAGGACGG
>JBAZRS010000510.1:0-4354 GCA_041662825.1 Victivallales bacterium
CGCATTCACTCCGGATATTTTGTAAGAGGCGTCATGATTTACAGCTCCTTGCGGATAGTTTGTGCTTCCGGGAATAATTGCCAAGTCCAGTACAATCAGGGCATCGGTTATCTTCTCATCCATAGCAGAATATGCAGAACGGAAAGAGAAGGAAGTTTCCCCGGCAGGCCAGAGACCCGATCCTCGTGTGGCATAATTGGCCGCATAAAGATAGTCTCTGGTTTGCTGTTCGGGGGAAGGGCAACGGTAAACCGGGGATGTTGTCGGAAAATAGTCGCATGCGTTAAATGCGTTTTTAGCTTTGCCGAACTTGGAGGCGAACCAAGGCCCCATTGAATACGCCATGCCTATTTTAACTCTCTGCTTTCCTCC
Organism: Victivallales bacterium; assembly: GCA_041662825.1. Classification (GTDB taxonomy): domain Bacteria; phylum Verrucomicrobiota; class Lentisphaeria; order Victivallales; family GWF2-50-93; genus GWF2-50-93. Next base: position 373 of record JBAZRS010000510.1, read on the forward strand.
GAAAGCGGAGCCGTTGGTGGCTTTACTGCCGTAACGGTCGTCTCCCGCGCCTTCAGGAAACCATCCGTCAAAGTCGTTCCCGTACTGAAGGGTGGCAAATCCGATCTGCTTGAGATTGCTTGCGCACGATATTCGGATTGCAGTCTTTTTTGCCGACTGCAGCGCCGGCAGAAGCATGGCCGCCAGAATTGCGATGATCGCAATCACCACAAGCAGTTCAATCAAAGTGAACTTTGATTGAACTGGCCTACGCCAAGGCTTCGGCTGACAGGCCACCAGGAGCTCGATGAGGGTGAAGGTATTTTCGATTGATGATTGACGATTGATGATTTTAGATTTGCGTTTTACAATCTGCAATCCGCAATCCGCAATCCGCAATTGGCCGCAGGCCATTCTTTCATCCTTACATTGACAGTCTTTCATTTCAAATCCCTCATTTTCCAAATTATTTTATACTTCATTTTTATTTTATGATGCAAATCTTGATAATTCAAAAGCCATTTCCACCTCCATTACCGTGGATTTTCTAGGCCGTTCACGGGGATATTTTATTCTAACTTGAAAAAAGAGGCCTGTGCCCGTGACCGGGCACAGGAATAAGGGAAGACTATTTCCACCAATTCGGATCTTGCGATGGTTTTTTCCACCAATAGAAGACGGTGTCGGCATCGTTTGTAGTTGTGCCCCTTGGCATTGTTATAAGGGTCTTGTAATCAACATGTCCGTCAAGGAACGCTACATTCAGTCCGACCCTGTGGCGGGGAGCCCAGTACGTCGTCCAGTAAGCTCCGGCATACCAATCACCGCTGGAATACTGCACCATATTCATCTTGACATCAATTATGTGCGAGCTTTCAACTGGAGAGGTCAATTGACCCATCTTATATTTGGGCCGCCATGGCGCAACATCACCTCCGGGCCCATAAGCGTAATTTATCCTGTTTACACCGTAATTCATGGATGCCCAGAGCTGACTATTTACAGTTGTTGTAGGTACAGTGCTTTCATCACCGGGGCAGAGATAAACATTGGGACCTGCACTTTGGAATGGAATGTTGAAATAATCCTTAAGAGTAAATCCAATATAGCGAGGGCCCCCATAAGCGGATTGACGCTGGGTCGGGATCCAGTCGTCAAAATCACTCGTGTATCCCAATATGCCTCCGAGATGCAGCTGCTTGAGATTGTTGGTACATGCGATGGCTTTGGCCGTATCCTTCGCCTTGCCCAGTGCAGGCAGCAGCATTGCAGCCAGTATTGCGATTATCGCAATCACCACCAGGAGCTCGATAAGTGTGAAGGCATTTTCGATTGACGATTGACGATTGACGATTGACGATTTGTAGTTTACAATCCGCAATCTGCAATCCGCAATCCGCAATTGGCCGCAGGCCATTCTTTCATCCTTACATTTAAAGTCTTTCATTTCAATTCCCTCCTTTTCCTTTTATTTTATGTTCCGTTTTTGTCTTAAGATGCAAAACTTGATGCTTCGAACGCCATTCTCACCTCCGTTGACCTGGGATTTTTAATTTTATTTATTGTAACAATGAATTCTGTAGAACCTCTTTTCAGAAGCGAGCCTTTGAGAAGTATTTTTTGGGGGAGAGGCTCTCCGTGGTCCAAATGGTTGACCATGGCCTTGAAGGCCGCCCCGCCGATGGTATCGTGGTTTTTCTGGATCGTGGACAAGTCCATATGCCGTGATTCAACATCGTCGTCGACGCCGATCATTGCAACTGCGCCATGGAGTTTCCATCCGGCTTTCTCACCTGCGGTCATCAGGGCGACGGCAATTTCGTCATTTGAACAGAAAACCGCAGTGACATGCTGCTTCTTCAGCTTCATGACGCAATCGCAGTATGATCCCTCGTCTCCCCTGGCAACATGAGATATCAGGGATTCTTTCACCGGCACTCCATGGGCGGCCAGCGTTTCCAGGTATGCTTTTTTACGTTCCTCCGCCCAGTCATAACCGGTAAAGGTTACATGGGCGATACGGCGGTGACCAAGCCTGAGCAGATATTCCGTGGCCATGGTTCCGATCTGCAGGTTGTCATAGGATATGCAGGTCGCCAGCTCTGACGGATGATCAGTTGTAAGCATCGGAATGCCAATTTTATGAAGCTTCTCAATATCTCTCACGAAAGAAGCATAAGAAGTGGAGGGAGTGATTCTCGATTCTTGTATTTCTTTTTCAATGGGAACATGGAAAAGACAGCTCAACTCGCCTTTGTCTCTTTTAATGGAGGCAAGCAAGTCCGGTGTAAGCTCCCTGTCGGGATAGGTGTTGTACAACTGTACGCGCCAGCCGTGCTCATTGGACATCTTTTCAAGGGCGCCCAGTATCTGGGAAATCTGGTTGTAGGGCGCCAAAGGGTGTTTGTAGTCGAGATAACCGGTAATCCCTATGATGGTCTCCTTCCGGGATTTCCATTTGGAATGGAAAAGAGCCGGATCTTTCAGGAAATACCCTTTGCGATGTTCAGCCCCCACTACACCGGTCAACTGAAGACGCTGGTAGAATTTCCTCGCAGTCGACACGGAGACTTTGTAAGCGGCGGAAAGTTCATTTACACTGAGCAGGGATGAACTGATTTTCTTTTTGAGAATCACATCGCGGTAGAACGCGCTGGAAAGGTTTTCCATGTGGCTCTCCATGTCATGGCGGCTGATTCTCTGTCTTGTTTCCATAAATAAAACGCCCGTAAGAATATCTGATATTATCTATGTTTAACTGTGCATTATATCACAAACGCGACGAGAATCCAAGCAAATTCAAATAATAATAATATCAGGATTGTAATCCCCCGGTCAATATGGCACAGAGTTAAAAAGGCATATTGGCACAAAGCAGAGGAGGCATGAGCCAAATCGGCATGCTCAACACCCAATTCCATACGGTATTTTCACTTCTTGATTTTATCGCCCGGCATTGTTTGTTATCTTTATAGACCGAGGCAATTTCAAAATTGCCGAAGGCGAGGCGGTTTCACGGTTCAACTGAGCTCACCGAAGTCCGAAACCGCCACCTCAAAACGGGCGACTCTCCCTTTGTGCCTTTGCAACTTTAATCCGACGGCATAGAGCCATTACCTGACTCATTGCAAAATGCAGGACAATTGCATGATCAATTCTTGTTTTATGCTCCGCCTCCTTCTATACTTTCCGACAGTGTTTAAATAAAAACATGGAAAACACAAGCAAGTACAGTAATCGTGAACGCATACTGTTTGGTATTTAATTATCCGGAAAAGGAGCACTAGTGCGCTTGAAACGTATTATAATCACTGACGGGAAAGCGGTTCCATCTGCGGCAATCCGGGAAATAGAATTGTCCATGCGGGAGAAACTTGAGCACTGCGAGTCGTCTGAGAATCTTCAGACTGGGGATATCGTCCTCCTTTCAATATCGCATCATCTGGCCAGACAGCTCATCGACCGGGGACTTACGGAGCTTCATAACACCACGCCGGAAACGGATGCGTTCCATGTGCTCTGCGCCAATCATGTCCTGTACATAATTGGCTCTTCCAAACGGGGAATCATGCAGGGGATACACCAGTTGGCATTGAACGATGAATTCAGGAATTTCGATGAGGGAATCGAGCATAAAGGTTCGTCATCAATGCCGTTTAGGGCGTTTGCCCTGCTGGACGATGGCGTTTTCAAAGACGTCTCCGACGCGGAGACGATTCGCTCCTGTGTCCGCTATCTGAGTGCGATGGGGGCCAGCCATGTGGCAGCTACGAATGATTTTTCCGGCGGTCCGGAAAAAATGCTTCACTCGTTCGTGCCCAGCAGGATATTCCCGAACTCCACGCCGCCGGAATTCCGCTCACGGCTTCGCGGCATCCTCCGAACAATCATCGACGCCGCCGGAGAATACGGTCTGGACGTCTTCTTCGACACGGCATTGCTGCCGAGTTGCAACATCAGCCAACGGGAGGAATTCATCAATGCGTTTTCCCCGGATGTCGTC
>JBAZRS010000511.1:0-4353 GCA_041662825.1 Victivallales bacterium
TGTCATTTTATTTGTATTTTTTTTATGCGGCGTTGCCGCTGAAAAAAAATACGAAGGGGAGGGTGCTTACATGAAAAAGATAGTCAAAAGCGATGAGGAATGGAAGCGTTACCTGACACCGGAGCAGTTTAAGATCGCAAGGGGGAAAGGGACGGAGGCGCCGTTCTGCGGACTGCTCAACGACAACAAGAAGCCGGGTATTTATTACTGTGTCTGCTGTGCGTTGCCGCTGTTCACATCAAAGCAGAAATTTGTTTCCGGCACGGGCTGGCCCAGCTTTTTCTCGCCGTTCGATCCGAAACACATAACTGAAAAAATGGATAGCAGCTTTGGCATGAAGAGAACAGAGATACTCTGCGCCAGGTGTGACGCCCATCTGGGACATGTCTTTCCTGACGGGCCAAAGCCGACAGGCCTGAGATATTGCGTCAATTCCGATGCGCTTTCCTTCATGCAGGACTCCTCTTTGTCGGAGCAGAAGACCGATATCCAGAAAGCGACTTTCGGGGCGGGGTGCTTCTGGCATGTCGAAGAGGAATTCGCAAAAGTCAAAGGTGTGGTTTCGACCTCCGTCGGATTCATGGGAGGGAAAACCCAGTATCCCACCTACAAGGAAGTCTGCAACGAAAACACCGGACATGCGGAAGTGGTCCACCTCGAATTTGATCTGAAAGTGGTGTCATACGAAAAACTGCTTGGAATATTCTGGAAGAACCATAATCCTACAACTCTCAACCGGCAGGGGCCCGATGTCGGCTCCCAATACCGTTCAGTGATATTCTTCCATAACGGGGAACAGGAGAAGACGGCTTTGGAATCGAAGGACAATCTTGAAAAATCCGGGACATTCAAAAGTAAGATTGTGACGGAGATCAAGCCTGCAGGGGAATTCTACCGCGCCGAGGACTACCATCAGCGCTACTCCGAAAAACATGGCGCATCCTGCAAATACTGATTTTCGCTTTATGGTTGTTATTCTGTCTTCTTGCCTATTGCGTAAAGGGCGGCCCAGGCATCCTTCAGTTCATCCTTGCCCATCGGCTTAAAGGCGGTGCTGGAATCCAGCCTTTCAGAGATTTCGTCGGGAAGTTCGAAAAGGAAGGAGGATGGGCGCTGAATGGCGGTCTTCCCGTACTTCATCCTTATGCGGGCATGGACGAGGTGGACATTTTTTCTTGCGCGTGTGAGGGCGACGTAGAAAAGCCTGCGCTCCTCTTCGGTATTGCCTTCCTGGACGGCCCTTTCATGCGGGAAAATGTTATGCTCCATTCCGGGCACGAAGACGAATGAGAATTCAAGGCCTTTGGCGGCATGGACCGTCATCAGGGTCACCGAATTTTTATTTTCCTCCTCAACTTTGTCGCTGTCGTCGTAGAGGGCGTAGAGCTCAAGGAATTCCTGAAGTGTCGGGATGACCTCCGCATTTTTCTCGAAGGATGCGATTGCATTGATCAGTTCATAGATGTTGTCCCTGCGTTTCTCGGCTTCATCCCTGTCCTTGTAGAGCTTCATGATACCTTCAATGAAGTTGAGATCCTTGAAATATCCCAGGGTCTTCTCGGAAAGGTTGCCGGGTTCGGAGAATGAACCGCGCCATTTTTTGAGAGTCGAATACATGTCTTTTGATCCTGATGCGGCTTTGCCCCCGACTTTGGATAGGAAGTCCTCGTTGCCGATCAGTTCTGTGAACGGCAGGAAACATATGTGCTGGAGCTTTTTCAGCTCCTCTATCGCCTTGTCGCCGATCCCTCTCGGAGGAACACCGAGTATCCTCAGGAAACTCTGGTCATCCTTGGGATTGGTTGCGAGCTTGAGATATGCGATGGCGTCGCGGATTTCGCGCCTCTCATAGAATGATTTGGAGCCGATCAGCCTGTACGGGATCCGTGAATCCCTGAGTGAGTTCTCAAAGAGGCGTGACTGATGGTTTGACCTGTAGAGCACTGCAAAGTCGTTGTACTGGGTGCCGGGATTGGAGGCGATTGTGTCGTGAATGGCCTCGGCGATATATTTCGCCTCGTCCTCGTCGCTTTCAGCCTTTATGATCTTTAATTTTTCGCCGTCGCCGCATTTCGACCACAGCTGCTTCTCGCATCTTTCCAGGTTTCTTTTGATTACAAAATTAGCGGCCTTGAGGATATTGTTCGTACAGCGGTAGTTCTGTTCCAGCTTGATCTCCTTTGACTTCGGGAAGTGGCTCGGGAAATCAAGGATGTTCTTCATGTCGGCGCCGCGCCAGCCGTAGATGCTCTGGTCATCATCTCCCACTACGCAGAGGTTTTTCTTTTTTCCGGCAAGGAGTTTGACCAGCTGGAACTGGAGGAAATTCGTGTCCTGATACTCGTCGACCAGGATATGGGTGTATTGCTCATTGTACTTGTCCAGTATGTCGGGGTGTTCCTGCCAGAGTCTGACAGTGAACAGCAGAAGGTCGTCAAAATCCAGCATGTTCTGGTTCTGGAGAATCTGCATGTAGCGGTCATATGCCTGGGCGATTTTCGACTCGATTTCATTTTCCGCATTTCTGCTAATGTCCTGAGGGGTCAGCAGTTTTCCCTTCGCGCGGCTTATGAGCGCAACACAGGCTTCCGCGCTGAGCTCGGTCTTCTCGAAGCCCGCCTCGGCTATCGCCTGTTTTATGACTCCGAACTGGTCGGAATCGTCTGCAATGGTGAAATTGGTCCCAAACCCGAGCACCTTTATCTCCTTTCGCAGCACTCTCGCGCAGAAGGAGTGGAAAGTGCCTAGGAAAACCTTTTTGGAATCCTCACGGTTGACAAGCCTGTCGAGGCGCTCCCTCATTTCGCCGGCGGCCTTGTTCGTGAAGGTCATGCCTGCGATGTTTGCGGGATTCACGCCGTGAAGGATCATGTTCGCTATGCGGTATGTGATGACGCGGGTCTTGCCTGTGCCTGCGCCAGCGAATACGAGAAGTGGTCCGTCTATGACCGCAACCGCCTTCGCCTGCTCAGGGTTGAGCTGTCTTAAAAGATCTTTTGAAATGTCTGGCATATGTTTATTTAAATTCCAAATTTCAAACAAATATTAACTCTTTTGATCTGACTGCTTAGGTTGGAGTACAAGCTTTAGCTTGCGTCTTGTTGGTGTTCACAGCTTTAGCGTGCGTAACCTATTGAATGGCAAGACAAACTAAAGTTTGAACTCCAACGGGGTTTATTCCCGGAACAACACTTTTTGTGTTTATTTCACGGTTTTTACCGCTAAATCGAATCCCTTGTCGGATTCCACTGCGGCTGCGGAAGTCACCGGATTCTCGAGTTCGGCGAATACGCCTTTTCCTATTATGTACTCGCAGGCCGATTCGGCATCTGCGGCATTGAATTTGGCGTCCGCATAATGCGAGCAAGGCACGTTGTGCTCATAAGTGGCTACATAATAGACGGTTCCGGGCTCGAGTTTGAATTCCGAGACGTGTATTGCGCCTTTTCTCACGATGGCGAGCCAGCCTAGGTCGGAATTCTTTTCCACCACCGCCGAGATGCGCGGGGTGTTGAAACTGTCCTTTTCATAGTCCAGTGAGAGCATGCAGTATGCCAAAGCGTCCCTGACATTCATTCCCGAAAGGATTTTTTCGGTGATCGGATCCGTGTGCGAGCCGTTTGTCGCCACCGCGAAATTCCCGGCGAGCCGGATGCAGTTGTAAGCGATATACGGGTTCTTGTTCAAGTCGTCCTCGAAGCCTTTGCGGGGCATGATCGATACGGATTCATTTTTCAGGCGCGCCTCGCGGTTCGGAAATGAGCGCGAAGACACCCTGTACATCGCTGTTGACTTTCCGGCCGGTGTTTTCCCTATTGCGACTATTCTTCCGACATACATGATATGATCTCCTTATATAAATATACTTGAACATCGAACACTCAATCCGCCGCGGCGGAAACTTCCAACTTCGAATGAATTTATTTTTATTCGATGTTCAAAGTTGAATGTTGGATGTTGGATGTTCAAATTTGGACGAGTATGGAGCCAGCCTTAGCTGGTTTCCTTTAATTTAAACAGACTTCAAATTCTACTGGCGGAAATCTCTTTTGCAAGCTAGATTTACAATTGAAACACGCAAAACAAAAAAGAGAATTCAAATGAACAATATAATCAGAAAAGCGCGGGAAGTCCTTGACATAGAAATCAAAGGGCTTGAAAGCGTCAGGGACAAGCTGGACGGGGAATTCATCGATCTTGTCAACGCCTGCATTAAAATACTTGACGGCGGCGGGAAAATCGTCCTGAGCGGTGTCGGGAAAAGCGGGCATATCGGACACAAGATTGCCGCGACCCTCGCAAGCACCGGTGCGCCGGCCGTATTCATGCACCCCGTAGAGGCGATGCACGGGG
>JBAZRS010000512.1:0-4345 GCA_041662825.1 Victivallales bacterium
AATGCTGTAATATGTTGAACCCATCGATGCTCCGCCAGTTTCTGGCACCCCTCCAGGGTGCGAATTAATTTTAATCTCCATCCGGAGGTCTACGCAATGCTCCGACCTCCGGCTACTATCTGACAACCCTTCAGGTTGTAAACAAACACGGGCTCAAAATCAAATACAGATGCCCTATCGATGAAATCCTGAAAAATGCGTATAGTAGATAGGACTGAAAGCCTGTGTTACTTTCCTCTTACCGACGACTAGAGACCAACGACTGACGACTATTCCTTTCAAGCAGATCCGTCGGCAACAGTTTTCCGGTCTTGCGTTCAAGGCGATATGTCAGTAATCGATGTGCTCCAATCTCGGCTTTGCAACGACGGCCGTCAACGGTCATGGTGAACGGCGTATTCTTTCCCGCAACTTCCCAGAACCGCAGAATCAACGCCTCGCCCTGCTCCGCCTTTTTCATGGCGACGAGAATGACGTTTTTCCGGTCTGTTGTGACGAATGAAGCAGGCTTCACCTGCTCATCCGTGCGCCGGGTCGGGAAGTACACCATCTGTTCAAGCCCGACATTGTGTTCATATGACTTGCGAACCATGCTTTCCGAATCTGCCGCGGACCTGCCGAAGATGAAGGTGAATTGTGCGCGGCGTTCGCCCTGCTCGTGATGCGGAATGTACCTGTTGAGATAACGCTGCCAGTCCCCGGCGACATCCATGCAGGCGTATGCCGGACTGCGCAACACGCTCAGCCATGTGGTGCCGCCCTTCTGGTGATAACCGTGCGTCCCGTGGGATATGACCCCGAGCCCGTTGCCACCCTTAGTGTCTGTCAGCCGCAGAAAATGCTGGAAAGTGCGCTCTCGGTCCGGACGATCCACAGCATCGGTTTCATCGTCGACACTGTAACATTTCTCCGCCCAGATTCGGGCCAAAGCTGCCGCAGGCGTGAATCCGAGTTTGAACATCTTGTCGCGCTCAGTCCAGAGCACGTCCAGTTCGACCTGGAGCACGGCGCTCTTCTTGTTGATTTTGTAACGCTGGACAAGGGATGTGTGTCCGGACACGAAGAGTGCCTCTACGACCGTGCGGACCGGTCCGTCCTCCAGGATGCGCACAGGATTCAGAACTGCGGCATAGCCGGGATTGACCTTCTCGGAGTTCAATATGCGGGCGGTCTCCTCAGGAGTCGCCAGACGGAAATTCTCGGCAGACTGTTTCCATACATCTGCGGCGTTCCAGCTGTGGGGGATGTCGTCGAAGATGGTTGGTTTGAACGATCCAGGTTTCACCTGTTCGCGGCCGTCGACCTTGACACGGTCGACCAGGCCCGTCTTGAGGCTGACGGCAACGCTCATGGCATCGCCGTTTATTACAAGCTTATCGCCTTTCGGCATGGCTGGCGACTTCCAGCGCTGCACCTTTTCCGGCGGCAGAATGCAGTATTCGGCGTCAAAACGCTTATAGGAAAACGGAGGAACAGTGACCTTGAAAACGGCTTTCTGCCGCCATTCGCCCCAGCCCGGGTTGTCAAGGTTGAGGTCGCCTTTTTCAAACTGCGCCTCGACCTTCTTTCCGTCACAGAAAACCGTGCGGACGATTGCGTCGGTGCCTGCCTGACGCGCCGTGCCGTATTCAACCTCCACTTCACGGGTCACTTCCCAGTTGTGCGGATTGAATATGAAAAACGGCGTAATTTCCCGGTCGGACAGGGGTTCGTCACGCAGCAGCGAGATCATGGCCTCGACCTTCTTGCGGCGCAAAATTTCCTCGGCATGGCCCAGCATTTTCAGGCTGTCCTCCTCCACCTGCGGGATTCCGGATCCGGGCAGGATGTCGTGAAACTCGGAAAAGAGGATGTCTTTCCACGCCACCTCCAGATCCTTCGAAGGATAGTCGCGCCTGCCCTTCCACCACGCCATCGCGCAGATCTTCTCGGTCATGTGGGCGAGGTTTTCCAGGCGGCGGTGCTGCTGCTTTATCCGCAACATGGAGGTGTAGCAGCCCTCGTGTATCTGGTTGAAATCACCCGAGACCACAGGCATGTCGCTGCGGGCATGGACTTTCAGGGTGTGTTTGAAAAAGTCGTCGGGATTTGATTCAATGAATTCCACGTTCGGGAAATCGGCGCGCATGCCGGCGAACTGCGCATACTCCTCGCGGCTTGCGCCGCCGCCGTGGTTGCCCAGGCCCCAGAGGAACATGAAGTCGCCCTCGGCGTCGCGGTAGTGCGCCGGCCAGCTGCCCTCGCGCATGTCGTTCTCCAGGTCGTTCTCATTGCCCTGCACTGCACGGCCGAGCATCTGTTTGCGGATTTCGCCCTGCGTAATGTAATGGTCGTCGCTGCGGCGGGCCACTATCTCCGCACCGGATGAGTGCCTCCAGATGAAACTGCCAACCGGCAGCTTCATCTGACCGGCGTTTGGTCGGCAGAAGACATAGGCGTCGAACCCGCAGCCGGCCAGAATCTGTATTACGCCCTGGGGATGTCCGAAGGTGTCGAAATTGTACGCCACTTTCGGTTCGACACCGAACTTGGCTGAAAAATAGCGTTTGCCCACGAGGAACTGGCGGATCACCGACTCGCCCGACGCCGCAGTCAGATCCGGCTGCAGGTATGCGCCGCCCGCAATATGCCAGCGTCCGCTTTTCACATGTTTCCTGATGCGTTCAAACAGTTCCGGATCATTGCGTTCAACCCATTCATAGAGCAGGGATTCGTTATGGTTGAAGACAAATTCCGGATGTTCGTCGATGAAGTCTGCGGCCACGCGGAAAGTCGAGATGGCCTCCGCCAGCCCTTCCTCCCAGGGCCACAACCAGACCGGGTCAAGATGCGCATTGCAGACCAGAAAGCATTTCTGGCGCTTAGGTGATTTACGAAGATTTTTTTTCATGCTGTATATTCCTTGTATTTTCAGGGGTTTTATGACTTAACCGGCTTCGCGGGAACTTAATCCCTTTTTAGCTGTAGCGACTATTGCGTCTTTAGCGTTAATTTTCTTAACGCAAGAGGCGCAAAGGACGCAAACGTGTTAAAATACAATTACCCATACGGTGGACTTAACCAGCTACTCCGGGACTTTTATGACGCGTAGCGTCTTTCGGAGTGCGGCGTGTAAGCGCCGCTTTAAGACAATTTAAAAGCGCAGCTGACACTGCGCACTCCAAAAGATTGCTACGCAATCATAAGCGGTAAAAATACCATTTCCCATACAATCAGGTTGCATAAGTAAAAGACAAGCGTTCCTGCAGGACAGAGACATAATCTGCTGAGAAAATCATACGAAAAACTGATTGCCGGACCGCCAGTAACCTGCTGGCAGTCTTCGTCTTCTCTTCGTGCTGCACGCCGGGCGATGCCGCCAAGTTGGCGGCGTTCCATGCAAAAACTGCTACAAGCAATAAAATAAACTTCCAACGTATTCGTTTTCTGATTACCGACCACTGATAACTGATAACTGACAACCGGCGACTATTTCATACTCTCCAGTTAGTTGCCTGTGACGGAGAACATCTTGCCCCTTGCGTAGGCGTGATCCATACCTGCGTTGTAGCTGAAAGCGCCATAGGCAGTCTGTATCCGGAGATTCTCGACATGCCCGTCGGCAAAGGCGCCGTTAAAGAAACCGGCCTGGCCATGCCATTTGCTCATCGGCCCCACTGCGCCATAGGTGTCTTTCAGATCGCTATCTACGGATCCGGCCATCCCCTTCCATACCTCATGGCGGATGCATTCGTACACTATGAACGATACCGACGGTTTGGTATAGGCCTGAATCGGAGGGGCGACCATATAGCCCTGCGTGAAGACATTCGCCAGGCGTCCTGCGTTTTTGGCGTAATATCGCCCGTAGCTCATGTCTGCCGGCCCCTCATAGGAACCGCCGGTGGTCTTGTACGCGACCATCGAATAGTTGCTGTTCGCATTGTCCTGGGCGGCGGTGAGGCCTGTCGAATTCCTTGCCGGACAGCGCAGGACTTCGGAAGCGGATGTGCTCTTCACTCCGAAGTAATCCGTCGCCCGCCAGCACCAGCAGCCGCCGCCGTTGGTCGGCCACTCATATACACTCACCGGCAGCCAGTTGTTGAAATCGTCGGCATAGGAAACCAGCCCCAGGCCCACCTGCTTCAGGTTGTTGATGCATGCGGCCTTCCTGGCCGTATCGCGCGCCTTCGAAAGGGCTGGAAGCAGCATTGACGCCAGTATCCCGATGATCGCAATGACCACCAGGAGCTCAATTAAAGTGAATTTAATTGAGCGCTTCGCCCTAGGGGCTACGCCTTGGCAAGCGAGGAGCTCAATCAGGGTGAACCAATTGCGGAATGCGGAATGCGGAATGCGGATTTTC
>JBAZRS010000513.1:0-2982 GCA_041662825.1 Victivallales bacterium
GCGGCAAACTTCATATGCTGACCCCTTGCCTTGTCTTTATCCTGATCTATTTCCTCTTTGCCATATCGAGCAGGATGAACATAGGAAACAGGCATCTCCTGCCAGTTTATCCATGCATCTTCATAATCTGCGGCTCCGCATATTCAACCCTGCGTTCAAGGTTGCCGATTGCAGTTCTGACAGCTTTCCTGATCACATGGTTCGCCCTTGAATCATACAAGATCAGCCCGCATTACCTTGCGTATTTCAACCAGCTCGCAGGCGGACCTGAAGACGGGTATAAACACCTCTCGGACAGTTCCCTTGACTGGGGACAGGATTTGAAAGAGCTGCGGAATTGGATTGACAAAAACAATCAGAAGAACGAGAATGTCTATCTTTCATACTTCGGAACCGCCGACGTAAATCATTATATGCGGGGGCAAAAACAACTGCCGTGTTTTTTTGAACAGGAAAGAAGGGCAAATGATTTTTTTGAACTTAAGGGCGGCCTCTACTGCATAAGCGCCACAATGTTCCAGCTTACATACTTCAGCCCGGGATTAAGGAGGGCTACAGGATTGAAACCGTCCGACATCAGTGAAACCATGTTCATCGACGTCTCTTCGGAAATGAAAAAATTCAGCGAAGGCAAAATAGATCTGTCAAATGCCGGTCAGGATCCAGCCAAAACCGCAATCATACTTTCCTTTAAAAAGAAGTACGAGATTTACGACTATCTGCGGTTTGCAAAACTCTGTCTGTATCTCCGCCTCAACCAAAGGGATCCGGATGCTTACGCCGGTTATTCCATACTCATATTCAGGCTTACAGATGAAGATGTTAAAGATGCATTGTCGCAGTGACGGGTAAAGCAAATCAGGCTTCAGCTGAAGAAATACAGGATGTTTTCCCGGCCGCTTCCGGTGCAATATGTTTCAAGAGGGGAACCTGGGCTCTACGCGCGCCCCATAAGCCTGTCAATATCAAGCAGTTCCCCATCGCCCAGAAGCCTTATGTTTTTCTTGAGGAATCCTTCCGAAATAAGTGTCATTTTCGCGCATGTCTCCAAGACTTCCAGCCTGTCAAAAGCCTCAAGAAGCGACTTCCCGACCGTGAGTGCGCCATGGTTTTCCATGATGATGCAGTTTGCGGATTTCGCAGCTTCAGCGACAATCTCAGCGAGTTTTCCGGTCCCCATTAAGCGATACGGGGCGTATGCGGGCCTGCCCAGTATGGCGTAAGATTCGGCAAGAAGGCGGCAGTTTATCCGCGCATCGGTGGCTGCAAAAGTGCTGGCGACCACGGGATGCGCATGGACAATGGCTTTGACATCCGGCCTGGCTTCGTATATTTTCAAATGCATGGAGCTTTCAATGCTAGGCTTGAATTTTGACAGGATTTTCCCGCAGGGGCTCATAATCCCTATTTCAGAGCCTTTCATACGGCCCTTGTCGGATGCCGAAGGGGTTACAAGGATTTCATCATCGGAAAAGCGGACAGAAAGATTCCCGCCCGACGTGGTGGTAAGCCCCTGCTCGTAAAGCCTTCTCATGAAATATGCGACTTCCTCCCTGCATTCATCTAATTTATCATTCATAGTTGGACTTTCTTCCTGTTTCCGTTGTTTGCAATAAATTTGTAGAATATACCTTTGAGCTATAGAATATAAAGGGAAGCTCTGAAAATCGGCGACTGTCACAAAAAAATAAACCAAGGGAAAATATTATGAAATTCGGTGTAATCGGGGGAAGCGGAGTTTATGATGCGGGGGATGTCCATAACCTCAGGGAAATATCTGTAAGCACACCTTTCGGCAGTCCTTCCGACAAACTGATGACAGGTAAAATCGGCGGCATTGAATTCGCTTTTCTTCCAAGACACGGCAAAGGACACAGAATCCTTCCCGGCGAACTCAATCACAGGGCGAACATCTTTGCAATGAAGAAAATCGGAGTGACCCATATCCTGAGCATATCGGCGGTCGGAAGCCTTCAGGCCAGATATAAACCCAGGGACATAGTTGTAGTCGACCAGTATTTTGACAGGACGAAAAAAGGGCCGGAACACACATTCTTCGGCAACGGAATAGCCGCTCATGTTTCAATGGGGCATCCCGTATGTCCGGAGCTTGCGGAACTGGCGTACAAGGCCGCATCAGCTTCGGTAACTGAAATGCACGGATCGGCCAGGAATAAACCAAAAGTACACAAAGGGGGGACTTACCTCAACATGGAAGGTCCCGCCTTTTCCACAAAAGCTGAATCCTGTGTTTACAGATCATGGGGGATGGACGTCATCGGAATGACAAACATCGGCGAGGCGAAACTTTCCCGAGAAGCTGAAATATGCTACTGCACCCTTGCGATGGTGACCGACTACGACTGCTGGCATCCTGACCATGACCATGTGACAGTAGACATGATCATACAGAACCTTGTAGCCAATTCCGGCATTGCTAAAAACATCATCTCGAAACTCCCGGAATTTAAAAACATGCTTAAAGGCAAATGTTCCTGCGGCAGCGCTCTGGCATGTGCAATCATCACGAGCAGAGATAAAATTCCCGCAAAGATCAAAAAGGATTTGGCGCCCATTATCGGCAAATACATCGAATAATGAAACTTACGGACATGAATGACTCCTTCCGGGCTCTGTCGAAAAAAAGCGTCTGCAGGAATGCCGCATCATGTATTCCCCTGTTAATACTGCTGCTTTGCCTGCTGTCATATTCGAGAGGCCTTAATGGGGACTTCGTGTTTGACGACACTGCGCTGATTACCAATGACAGGTTCTATGAAGCCGAGTCAAATCCGCTGAAATGCTGGAATCGCGGATTCTGGTCTGACGGCAGAGGCGGACTCTACAGGCCTGCAGTGGTTTTCTCCAACTGGCTGAATGTCAAAATATTCGGCTTTTCCTCACCAATGTTCAGAGTTGTAAACCTGCTCCTGCACATGGCGGCGGCATTTCTCGTCTATCTGCTCGCAAGGAAAATAAACC
>JBAZRS010000513.1:2995-4345 GCA_041662825.1 Victivallales bacterium
TCCTGTGCGGTAATCGCCTCTTTGCTATATGCCGTCCATCCGCTGCATTCGGAAGCGGTCGTTCCCGCTTTCGGAAGGGCCGAGCTTCTTTGCGCAGTTTTCTTCATGCTCGCATTCATTTTCCACATCAGGAAAGAGAATTTCAGGATTTCCGCCATGCTTGCCGGAGTATTTTTCCTGCTGGCACTATGGTCGAAAGAGCACGCGGTCGCCTTCATCCCCCTCTGCCTCCTCTATGATTTCCTACTGGGAAAAATCAAAGACAAAAAAATGATATTGAAGTATTTCATTTACATCGTCTGCATGGGGCTCTTGATATTTACAAAATATTCGGCCATGCATGCAGTTTTCCCGTGCAAGGACAAATACGAGGCCCTAGTCGACAATCGCCTGGCCTTATGCAACCCCTCCGAGCGAATAGCCAGCGCTGTCAGAATCCAGGGCATGGCCCTCGGCAAATTCATTTATCCTGCAGACTTGTCCCATGATTATTCCTATGCCCAAATCCTGCCGTCTAAATCAGCCTATGATCTCAAGTCGCTCCTGACATTGATAATGTTCCTGGGATTGCCGGCTTTGCTGATTTATTTTTATCCGAGACGGAAAACGGCTATTGTTTTCCTCCTTTCCGCCTACGTCCTCTGCATTCTCCCTGCGGGAAACTTCATAATTCCGGCGGGAACCATCTTTGCGGAGAGGCTTTCATACATACCTTCGATATGGCTTTGCATATTCTTCTCCATGGTTTTCATAAGACTTTCAAAAAACATCCCCTTTTTACTGGCCCTGCTTGCCTTGATATCAATCATCGGATTGCTCTCGTACCGTAGTCTTCTCCGATGTCATGACTGGCAGAGCAGGATGAGCCTTGCAGTTGCAGGGGTGAAAACCTCCCCGTGCAGCGTAAAGACCTGGGAAAATCTTGCCGTACAATTCGAGGAGAACAGACAATACCAGGAGGCGATCGCCGCATGCAACGTCGCCCTCGGGATTTATCCGGAAAACCCGTCTTCCTATCTCAAGAGGGGAACCTATTACACCCGCATCATGATGAATGATGAGGCAGAAAAGGATTTCAGGAAAGCGCTATCGATAAATCCGGAACATGTTCAGGCTGGCATCAACCTTGCGGTTGTCCTGGCAAATACCGGAAAAAAGGAATCCGCAAAACAGATTTTGAAGGATATTCTCCAAAAGCATCCATCGCAGGCAGCTGCATCTGAAATGCTTGAATCATTGCAAAAACCGTAAGCTTCATCGCCGCATTCCAGCCTCATTTATAAAATTTTTTGATTTTTTTTGAATTTTCTTTGTTTCCCTTTTGCTTTTTTTTTTTTTTTTGATATAATG
>JBAZRS010000514.1:0-4344 GCA_041662825.1 Victivallales bacterium
GATGTGATCCTCAAAAATCCATTTTTTATTCAGCGCAAGCGCCTTTGAGTAACCGTTGCGGCTGACAGCGGAGCCGGTCAGGGTTTCATTGAACATGTCCGCGCCTAAGGATCGCGCCAGGGGAATCAGTTCAATTCCGCCTGCTAAAAAATACTGTCTGCGGTCAAGCCCCTTGTTTGCAGCCTCGGCAAACTCCCTGCCGATTCTTTCGAATTCCACGATGTCCCAGCGCATAGGCGGAGGCTTGACCCCCACCTTCTCAAATATTCCCAGGTTTACAAAAAACAGCGGGGCGGCGACATTGCACGGGAAAAGATACTGGCGTCCGTCTATGGTCAGGTCGTCGGCAAGAGAGGGATAGGTCTTAGAAGTGTCGAACCCGAGTTTCAAAGAGTCGTATGTGACATCCTCGACCATTCCTATCTCGTTGAAGTAAATGAGATCCCCGAAAGCCGGATATGTGTCCATGACATCCCCGCCGACGCCGGATACGCTCTGGATGATTTTCTTGGAAAGGTCTCCGTTTGCCGTATCAACCCTGAGTTCGACATCGGGATAGCCGTTCTTCTTCATCCATGACTCGAAGTTCTTAATCTGCAGGGCGCGGGCTGGATTGTTGTCGGTCACCCAGTATATGACGGGTTTGCCGGAAACTGTTTTCCTGTTGGCCCATGCCATGGCCATGCTTGCCAGGACAAGCACAGCGAGGATTGAGAGGAACAAATATTTCACAGATGACCTTCCCCCTCAAATATTTGTTTGACCCGATAATATGCCTGTTTTGGACGGCGGTATTCATCGAGAATCCCCTTGTTGTTGAAGGCGCGGGGCCTGCGTATCGCCCGTCCGCACTTATAGGTCCGGCAATCGCAGAACTGCCATATGGAAATTCCGGAAATGGCGTCGTTGCCGACAACTTCCCGGCATACCGTCTCCAGCAATTCGGCCTGGTACTCTTCGGTATAGAGGCCGTGCATGGCGTCATGCCAGCCGTAAATCGCCGCGCCACCTATTTCTGAAAGGACGAATGGTTTGTCCTTCAGATCCGGACGGCTCCGCAGGAATTCCAGATCTGACCGGATTTTCGGCAATATCAGGGCAAGCGGATTCTCATCATCGTCTGCATTATACCAGCCGGGATAGGTGTTAAAAGACACCACATCGACCTGATCAAGAAACAGGTCGCTGCGGCGCTTGAATGAGGCGTAAGTCACCAGTCTGGACGGATCCATTTCCCTGATGAGCCGGATCAGTTTTTCATAACATGGTCTCGCCTCTTCGACATCGCTTTCGCCTTCATTCAGGAAACCCCACATGATCACGCAGGGATGATTGAAACTGGCGTTGACCATCGCTTGTGTCTGGTAAAGTTGCGCCTCGACAAAGCGGGGATTTGTGAAATGGGTTTTATTCTGCCCCCAGCCCAGAGCCTCCTCGAAAAACATGATGCCTGCCTCATCGCACAGGTCGAGAAAACGCTGATCCTGCGGATAATGCGAGCCCCGGACAAAATTACAGCCCAGATCCTTGAGAATCTGAATGTCCGCCGCCAGTTGCTGGTCCGGCAATGCGGGGCCGAACTGCGGGTGAGCCTCGTGACGGCAGACACCTAGAAGCTTGACCGGCTTTCCGTTTAGTAGGATGCGCCCTTTTTCGGCTTTGATTTCCCGGAGTCCGAAACGTACGATCATGTCGTCGTCTGCGGTTTCCACTGCCAAGGTATGTAACGCCGGATTCTCCGGACTCCAAAGATCAGGATTCTGTACACCTATTTTAAAGGCGACCTCACCGTTGATGACCGGCAATCCCTTAAAATCAAAACGCTGCCTGCCGTCTATGATGCCGTCAAGATCTAGCCTGGCTGGAATCTTGCCGCCAATTCTGATCTTCACTGAAATTACGCCCCGGGCAATATCCTGCGGCGTCACATGGCAGTATTCGATATGGCACGCCGGCAGTTCAAACGCGGTCACACTGCGCATGATGCCGCCATAATTGTAAAAGTCGAAAGCATTTTCCTGCAGCGGCGCCCACACTGGATCATAACGATTGTCTACAACAACCACGATCTCACGCATCCTCCTGTCCATATCCGCAGGAATCTCGCAAGTGAATGGGACATATGCCGGATGATGGGTCTTTACGAGTTTACCGTCAACATAAACCTGGCAGTAAATTCCCACCGACTGGAATTTCAGCATCCCTCTTTTCCCCTGCGCAATCTCCACTGATGTCCGATAGGCGGCAGTGCCCCGTTTTCCGGCGTAAGCTGGAAATGCATCAAAAGCTGATGGTACAGGCAGACGGGAATCATAGGTGATGCGAGTGACGTCCATCTTATCAAGCTCGACACTATCACCTAAAAAGCTGAAATCCCACAAACCGTCCAGTTCAATGGTCTTACGTTTTACAAAATACGGATAAGCTTTCATTGCTGCAAACTCCTGAAATCGGTTATTTATCAAACAAGACATTTAAAGGTGTCAGACAAAAATCGGTCAATGTCCGGCAGGAACCGTTGTAGAGCAGATAACGGTTGTTCGGACTGAACTGCGGGTGCGGATCGAGATGGAAATAACGGCGGAGAAGGTCTGCCGGACGAGGCATGTTTACCGCAATCTGCCAGACATGCCCGCTTTCACGGTCGATGAGACTGACGTGGCGCGGGCCTGGCAGATAAGTCCCCTGGTCGGCAGCGAAATAGCGCTGGGAACGGTCACAGATGGCATGACAGCAGCTCCCTTTCCAGACAATCTCGTTTTTCCCGTCCTCAATCGAGATCTTTGCAATAGCCGTCTCGTTGAGGATGCAGTATATCGCCTTGCCGTCAGGCGCCCACCATTCGTGGGTGGTCTGCCGGCGCTTGGGAATGTTGAATCCCTCCGGCTGCGGCAGCGGCCATGGAGGACAGCCGTTGTCGGTCCTCACAAGCCAGATACGGTGATCAATCGGCTGGCGCTGGCCATTCTCCGGAGCCAGCCACCAGTCATGCGCAAAATATATCAGCGCGGGATCTGTCGGCGAATACATGGCATGATCGAAGAAGGTCCTCCGTCCGTCGGCAAGAAGTTCGAAGCGTTTATCCTCAAGATCGTAGTAGCCGAGGAAAGTATAGACACCGTAACGGCCGTCGAGGACGATGCGGCGGCCGTCGCAGGACAGATTTAAATGGGTGCCGAATATAACACGGGGCCCCTGGCTGGTGATCGATTCCGGCAGCGTGAAAAGCAGCCGAGACTTCCACTCGGTCAGGCTGAATTGATAAAGGCTGTCCCCATGGGTGTAAAAAGCATTCCGGCGTTCCCAGTCCACAAATGCGGAAGGGTAGTTCACCTGGTCGGGGGAGACTTTGACTTCCGCTTTTTCAATGTCTATGAAAAAGAGCCTTGACGGCGCAACCGATTCGACTGTCAGTCCGGCCGGCTTGAAATCCGATTCCCGCAGCGAACCTTCCCGGACATAGCCGAAAAGCCGGTTTTCATCCGGTGAAAATGCGGCGCTTGCATAATATGGCACACTTATCGGCGAACCGAATGGGTTGTTGAAATGGTAACTGACGGTCGCACACGCAGGATCTTCATATGGGGTGAAAAGCGGATGTCCATCCAGAATGGAAGAATGTCCGGACTTGCGATTGCGGGTGCGGGCAAAATAGTTGCGGATCCACCGGGCGAGAAACCCGGCCTGACTTTGACGGACCGAATCGACAAAATGCACGTGGTCGCAGTAAATTTCGGCACCGCCGAGTCCGGCAGTGAAGGAATGGAGATCGATGATCGGGATTTCGTGCGCGGCCATCACCCGCATCGCAATCTCGTTGCAAGAAACTGCATCGGCGGCGAAACGATGAAAATCTATCTTGTTGCGGTTATGGACATTTTCATCGCACGGCGTGGTCAGAATCCAGGCCAGGGGCTGGTGATTGATTTCGGCCAGCTCGATTATCTTTGTCAGGTTCCCCTCGTACTCTTCCGGCGAAACCTTGCGGACTCCGGTGGCAGGATCTGTTTTGATGTCATGCAGGCCGCAGTTGATCAACAGCAGGTCCGCCTTGACTTCTCCTGCGGGAATTCCTGCGGAGAGGAATTTCAGCACAGAGCTGGAATCCCCGCTGTTGGCACCTGCCGGAAGGTCAAGGTTCTTCAACGCTTCGACATTGCCGGGCTTGCGTCGATAAGCAATGTCAGGCTGAAGCAGAGGTTCCAGATATGGCCCGTTCTGCACGGAAATACTGTCACCTATGACATATACGCTTTTCATTTCCCCTCATCCCCCTTTGTGTCGGGAACAAGATACTTCATGATGAAATCGGCCGCAAGCCGATTAATCTCCGCCATTGAAGGC
>JBAZRS010000515.1:0-4339 GCA_041662825.1 Victivallales bacterium
TAATCACCCAGATACGAACCTATGATGAGCGGCTGATCCTCGTTGTCGCTGATTACGCCAATTCCGCAATTCCCCTGCATCTTGCTGATGTCATGTTCGAACTTGGAGCGGAACTGGCTGTTTGTGATGTCATGAATATAACGAGTAAAACCCTGATCCCTGTTGATGACCGCTATTCCGCCGCGCATTGTCCCGAGATGGGAATGATAATCCGTCCCGTAAAAAAGATCCGTCACGCAGTCGACTTTTGAAGCCACTCCGAAAAAACCGCCCATAATAATCCTCCATTTAAATTAAGTTAACCACAGAGACACAAAGACACAGAGAATTTATAATACTAACCTCTTAATGCCTTTTTTTATAACTGGTGAATTGAAGTTGATCAATAGGCCAACACGGATGTTTGTCAATCTCAAATAAGTTAATATCTGCGCGTCAAACACCGGAATCATATCGTCAACTGCCTTTATCTCAACAATCACTTTTTCTCCAACAAGCAAATCAAGACGGAATCCGGCATCAAATTTTATATTGTCATACACGACTGGGACATTGACCTGTCGCTTTACTTTTAGTCCGGATTTTTGTAGTTCATGACACAGGCATATTTCATAGACTGATTCTAGAAGGCCGGGGCCTAATGCCTTGTGAACCTTAAATGCCCCATCGATAATAGTTTGAGAGATTACATTTATTTCAGCAGGTATTGGTGCATATTCATTTTCCATCATTAGAACACCTCCGTGTCTTTGTGCCTCTGTGGTTAAGATGCAATTGGTTCATTTTATATCCGAATGATACTCCTGCAGGGATTTGACTCCTTTTTTATTTTTCAGGCTTGCCGCAATTCCCTTTGCGGACGCCAAGGCCGCCGGCAGAGTCGTCATATATGGAATCTTGTGTTTTATCGCGGATTTCCTTATGTATGAGTCGTCTTCCTTGCTCAGCTTGCCTATCGGGGTGTTGACAATGAGGTTGATCTGCCTGTTTGCAATAGCATCCGCAATGTTGGGCCGTCCCTGATGGACTTTTTGTATGAGCTCCGCCTTGATCCCGTTCTCCATGAGAAATTTGCGGGTGCCGTCAGTTGCCAGGATCTTGAAACCGAGGGCTGTGAACTCCCTGGCGATCTGGACAACAATGTCGCCTTTCGAACACACGCTCATGAGGACGGTTCCGGAAGTCGGAAGGGCGGATTGCGCCGCTTCCTGGGCCTTGTAGAAGGCCAGGCCGAAGGAGTCCGCCAGTCCGAGCACTTCCCCCGTAGACCTCATTTCCGGCCCCAGCAGCGGATCTACTTCCGGGAACATGTTGAACGGGAAGACTGATTCCTTCACTCCGAAATGCGGGATTTCCCTGTGTTTCAGCTTGAGCTCCGATAGTTTTTTGCCGAGCATGAGTTCCGTCGCAATCCTGGCCATCTGTATGTTGCATACTTTGGACACAAGAGGAACAGTCCGTGACGCCCTGGGGTTGGCCTCAAGCACATAAACTTTGTCTTCACATATGGCGTACTGCATGTTCATAAGCCCGACAACTTTCAGCTCACATGCTATCCTCCTGGTGTATTCAGTAATCGTCTTCAGATGTTTTTCCGGAATGCTGACCGGGGGAATGACACAGGCCGAATCGCCGGAGTGTATTCCAGCTAGCTCTATGTGTTCCATGACCGCAGGCACAAACGCCTCCTTCCCGTCCGCCAGTGCGTCGGCTTCACACTCAAGGGCGTTGACGAGAAACCTGTCTATGAGAATCGGCCGTTCAGGCGCGACATTGACAGCCGCCTCGACATATTTCCTGAGCATTTCCTCGTCGTAGACAACTTCCATTCCGCGGCCGCCGAGAACAAATGACGGCCTCACCATCACCGGATATCCTATTCTTTTTGCGACGACAAGCGCATCTTCCATATTTGACGCCATGCCCGATTCCGGCATAGGTATTTGCATTTTGTCCATCATCTTGCGGAACAAATCGCGGTCTTCGGCGACTGCAATGGTATAAATAGTCGTGCCAAGTATCGGGACTCCGGCCTCGGCCAGTTCCGCCGCAATATTCAGCGGAGTCTGTCCGCCGAACTGGACAATTACACCCATCGGCTTTTCCTTGTTGTATATGCTGAGTACGTCCTCTACGGTGAGCGGCTCGAAATATAGTTTGTCGGAAGTGTCATAATCCGTTGAGACCGTCTCCGGATTGCAGTTGACCATGATTGTTTCAAACCCCTGGTCGCGCAATGCGAAAGCGGCGTGGACACAGCAGTAGTCGAACTCAATGCCCTGCCCTATCCTGTTCGGGCCTCCTCCGAGTATCATGACCTTTTTGCGGTTGCTGACGGTCGTGACGTCGGGGGCGTTATAAGTGGAATAATAGTAGGCCGCATTCTCCACCCCGCTCACCGGGACGGGATGCCAGGCTTCGGCGAGACCAAGTTTCAGGCGCTGTTCGCGGATTCTCTTTTCCGGAACCTCGAGTATTTTGGCGAGATACTTGTCGGCAAAGCCGTCCTTCTTGGCCTGAACCAACAGGGCGTCTGGAATTTCCTTGCCCT
Source organism: Victivallales bacterium (assembly GCA_041662825.1). Lineage (GTDB taxonomy): Bacteria > Verrucomicrobiota > Lentisphaeria > Victivallales > GWF2-50-93 > GWF2-50-93. Next base: position 2,552 of record JBAZRS010000515.1, read on the forward strand.
TGTGCCTGAGGATTTTTTCTTCGAGTTGAACAAGTTCCCGCATCTGGTCGATGAAGTACGCCTTGATGTGGGTCAGCCTGTGGAGTTCCTCAGTGGAAGCTCCTTTCCTGACAGCCTCGTACATTATCCACTGCCGCTCGCTGGTCGGTTCAGCGAGCATCGCAAGAAGTTCACCTAGTGATTTCCTGTTGAAGTCTTTTGCAAAGCCTAGGCCGTGTCTCCCGTTCTCAAGTGATCGTATCGCCTTCTGGAAAGCCTCCTTGTAGTTTTTCCCTATGCTCATGACTTCGCCGACCGCCCGCATCTGCGTTCCGAGCTTGTCCTGGACGCCCTTGAATTTCTCAAACGCCCAGCGTGAGAATTTCACGACCACGTAATCTCCGGAAGGAGTATATTTTTCCAGCGAACCGTCGCGCCAGTAGGGAATGTCCTCAAGGTTCAGCCCTCCTGCGAGTTTCGCGGAAACCAGGGCTATCGGGAACCCGGTGGCCTTTGAAGCGAGGGCCGACGAACGCGAAGTCCGCGGATTGATTTCTATCACCACGACGCGGCCGGTTTTCGGGTCGTGCGCAAACTGGACGTTTGTTCCCCCAATCACTTCAATCGCATCAACGATGTCATAGGAATATTTCTGAAGTTTCTCCTGGAGCTCCTTTTTGATGGTCAGCATCGGGGCGGTGCAGTAGGAATCACCGGTGTGAACGCCCATCGCATCGACATTCTCTATGAAACATACGGTGATTTTCCTGTTCTTCGCATCCCGGACGACTTCCAGCTCAAGCTCCTCCCAGCCCAGGACCGACTCCTCTATGAGGATCTGCCCCACAATGCTCGCCGCTATTCCGCGGGCGGCTATTGTGCGAAGCTCTTCAACATTGTAAACAAGCCCGCCCCCTGTTCCTCCCATCGTGTAAGCCGGCCTGACCACAACAGGGTATCCAAGTCTTTCGGCGATCTTCTCGGCATCCTCGACATTATATGCCGGATCGCTTTTCGGCATGTCTATGCCAAGCTTTTTCATTGTCTCCTTGAAGGCGATCCTGTCCTCGCCGCGTTCAATTGCATCTATGTTGACGCCGATGACCTTGACTCCGTATTTCTCAAGTACGCCGGCCTTTGCGAGTTCAGACGAGAGATTGAGCGCCGACTGTCCGCCGAGGTTGGGAAGCAGTGCGTCAGGACGCTCCTTCTCGATGATTTCGGTGAGCCTCTGTATGTTCAGGGGTTCGATATATGTCGCATCCGCCATCCCGGGATCCGTCATTATTGTCGCCGGATTGGAATTGACAAGGACAATCTTGTAGCCAAGTGCTCTCAGGGCCTTGCACGCCTGTGTTCCCGAATAGTCGAATTCGCACGCCTGTCCGATGATAATTGGACCCGAACCGATGATCATTACCTTTGAGATGTCTTTTCTTGCCGGCATATTCCCCCCTTTTTGTTTATTGTCTTGTTGCAGGGATCCAGAAGCCGGAATCCGGAACTCAGAATGAAATCCCAACTGGAGGCCGGTTCTCATTCTGAATCCAGAATCCCTACTCCTGAACACATTAAAATCCATGCAGATATTCAACCTGTCTAATATGGAAAATCTAAACCGCTTTTCAATCAGTTTTCTTATATATTCAGGAAATACTTTGCGAAGTCCGCAGGCAAGAAAACTCTTTCCGGGCAAATCTTTTTAACATGCTGGCATTATGCTAGCATAATGCTATAAGTACGAAAAGGAAATGACAATATTACAAAGGGAGTACATTATGCCATCTCTGGTAATCAAAAACCTGCCTC
>JBAZRS010000516.1:0-4334 GCA_041662825.1 Victivallales bacterium
GATGCCCAGCCTGCGCAGAAGAGGGAACGGCTCCTTCCCGAGTTCCGGACAATAGCGGCCGTTGACGGCTGAAATAATTATCTTCCCTCCATTACGCACATAACCGTCCAGAAGGTCAATGCTCTCCTTGCTGACCACCTCGTCGATGAGATTCGGCAGCACCAGCTTGTAATTCGCCAGACGCTGTCGATCCAGCGGCTCATAATCGACACCTGCATAGGACAGGAGTTCAAACCAGCGTGAGAGGTCCGGCAGCCGGAATGTGAAGTTGGAGCGGTGCTTGCAGTACAGGGAGGCGGGATCCTGGAAAGTTGCCACCTGCCGGCCCGGGGATGGCAGCAGCGCGATCTTCTGCATCTCACGGAAAACCGGTTTGAATTTCTCATAGCGGTCATATGCTGCCTCCTGGCCGTAAAGTGTCGGCAGTTCGTTGTTGGGATGATAATAGATGTGCAGGTTGGCTCCGCCGCCTCCATAGGTTGAAATCATGGTGAACAGATCCCAGTCCAGCACCCATCCTCTGCCGCCGGGGTCGCCGTAGCTGTTCCAGCGGTACGGATGATGCGGCTCCTGAATGCTGCCGACGCGATACTTTGCCCAGATTTCCTCACATTCGCCCACTCCGGGCAGTGCGGGAACGCCGCCTCCGTGGGTGTAATCGACCAGCGTCTCCAGACCGTCCATGGTCGGCGGCGCGTAGATGATCACCACGCGCTCCTTGTCGAAGCTGCGGATATAACGGGTCAATTCCAGATACCAGTAACTGGTGTTGATATACCCTTTGAAGCGGCAGAAATCGAGCCACTGCACGCGCATATCCGGCACCACTCCCGTGCGGAACTCCGGCATCGGAGGGGTTATCTCCTCCCAGGTTTTGAAACCGGTGTTCCAACGCGCATTCACCTGCTCCAGAGTGAACTTCGCCACGTCGCGCAGATAGGCGATGAACGCCTGGCGGGCAACCGGTTCATATCCCGCGACCACCCCCAGCCACGGCTGATCAATGATGATCGACCACTCGCCGCTGGGCATCATGAGGTAATACCCCTGAAAACCGGGATGCTTGCGGTAGCGGTCGTAGAGTGCGCGGTTCGCCCGTTTCCAGAGGTCCATATATGCCGGATCCACACCGGAATAGCACCCGTAATACTGCTGATGGATCTCCGTGCCGTCATAGTTCCGCTGCCGGCTGTACGGCAGCCAGCGGTAAGTCGCCTGCGCATCGATATGGCCCAGCCGGACTGTCAGTGTGCAACCCCGGTCGGACGCCGCGTCCATGATGCGGTCCAGGAGGCTGAAATCGTATACGCCCGGCAATATCTCCAAGTTCGCCAGGTCAATGGCATAAGTGAGGTAGGGGGAAATCTGCACCGCCTGATCGAGTATGTAGGAAAACTGCTGCAGCAACTCTTTCTCGCTTTTCGCAGGAGGCTCGGGAGTGTAGGTCGTGCGGAAATAGGCCGACTGCTTGACATATTCACGTCCGCGGATCATCCCCTGTCGCGTCTCGTGAGGGCGGGTGAAATCGGTCGTACGCCCAAGTACATATTCCTGAGTGTCTACAATCTTGTCGCCGAGGAGCACTTTCACCTGCAAGCGGTAGGCATCGCGGCCAGACTCCCCTTTCAGGCTGAGTGTCACATCGCAATATGCAGCTCCATCGAAAGCAATGCTCTGCTCTCCGCGTTCAATCTCGGTGTCGTAGGCGTATGGCATCAAGCGATACTGCAGGCGCAAGGTCTGGGCGCCCTTGGGGAAAACGCGGACATCAACCGCCAGCGGTTCGCTTGGCGCATAGATGCCGCCGACATGGCGTTCGGCGTTTATGCGCGCATAGCCCGTCACCGGTGCGGTGCTTAGAGCTGGCGGCCGAAGAGGCGTTTTGTCGGGGTTGTCGTCAACGTTGTAGCGCAACGGCGCGGCCGCCACCACCGATCCGTCGGAATTCGTCACCTGATAGCGGATCCAGTATTTCCCGTCAGGTCCCAGGGGGATGCTGATTTTCCGGCGGCGGTCGGACTGGGAATCGGGATTGAAGGCGAAGTCCGTGGAATATTCTTTGACCGGCGGACCCTGAAAACTCCCTGTCGCCATGGCTGAGAAACGGTAATTTCCAGCTTCCTTCACAAGCGCATCGGCATAAACGAAGGGATGCTGGTATGGAATCATCATCCCGCCGAAAGAAATCTCCCCCAGGTAGAGCTTCTGTTTCTGCCGTCCAAACTTCGGGAGGCGGCACTGAATCTCGAAGCCGAGAAATTCCAGTTGCCCGTCGGGCCAGGCGTTGCCCTTGCCTTCGGAAAGGAAAATTTCCTGTGTGGCGCCTCCGGCTTCAGCCCCGTAGAAATATCTTGTTGTCCGCTGTCCCCAGTTTTCAGTCCCGCCAAGCAGGTGCGGATACGGATACGGCGTGTAGATGAGAATTTCACCTTCGGCATCGCGGATCAGCGGCAGGATCTGCATCGGCGTTTTACCGCCGACACCTGCGGCCTCGAAAATCACGCGGCATTGCGCGTCGTCCAGCCGCACGGGTTTCTTCAGCAGCAGCCGCGCCGTCGCCTCGTTGAAGGTTACATGTCCCTGCAGGACTTGTTCATGCACATTCAGGTCGCTATCAACGCAAAGGCTGCCTTGGGCTTCACTTAAAGTAACAGTATCGCCGCTCTTCGTCACCACCTGCCACTGGTCAACCGGCGTCGCGGAGAGGCGGTCGACAGCCCCGGCTGCATGCCCGCCCAGCAGGAACACAGACCAAAACATCGCAATCATGAAAATCTTATTTAACATTAGTTTCCCTTTATTATCCCCTATTATTGTATAATTCTTCGGAACATGAATTAGGCGGCTGGAAGCCGCAACTTTTTTAATTTGAACATCGAACACTGAATCCGCCGCGACGGAAACATCCAATTTCGAATGAGGAACAAAAAACAGAAGAAGTGATTTCGAAAATATTGGAATGGATTTTTGATTTACGAGCGTGACAACGCTCCATGGAGTGCGGTAATTTATTACCGCCTTGTTTCGTGAAATTTATTTCACGGCATTTAGATGGGACGGAATAAATTCCGTCATTAAAGGCGGTAATGAATTGCCGCACTCCAAGTGCGAATTTCGAAATTCGCAGAAGATGAAGTTCTAAAAATTGGATATTCATAAACTTTGAAATTCCTTAGCCTTTAATTAGGCGGCCAGAGGCCGCAACTTGGTGTCAGTGTTCAGGTGTCAGGTGTCAGGTGTCAGGAGAAGAAAATATAATCTTTCCTGACACCCGACACCTGATCACTTTGAAATTCCCATGCCCAACCTTGTTATTCAGAAACCGGCGGCATTCCCGCAAATTGGCAGATTCATGATCAGTATCGCCCTGAAATCCTTGGGCTCGATCTTAATTCCCAGGACATTGTCCTGAAGGAGGATGTTGCCGGACTGTGAATCCGCAGCCCGCGGCATCTGATCTTCTTTGGGAACGCCTTTTTCAGCCATAGCGCCCGGGAATTCGAAGGTTTCAAAATCCCAGACAACCCTCTGTTCTCCTTTTGCAGGCAACCTGATGAGTTTCGGGAAATCCAGCCACACCTTTGCAGTCTGAGCCTTTTTTGAATAGTTTGCCACAATGATCAGCAGGGTATCCTGCTTCTTGTAGATGGCGACGTCAAGTTCCTTGTCGGACATCAATTTGAAAAGGCCGTCCGCCTGCCAGCTCGGAACAAACTCCAGCTCTCCGCCCGGCAGTTTGTCCAGAATCTGGAATTTTCCAGACAGGAACGACTTGTAGTCTATTCCCTGGAAAAACTCCACGCCGTGCACGAGCATGGTCGCCATTGCGGAACGATGAATCTTCATCGCCTTGTCGCGGTCATATTCCCCGAGATCATTGAGATAGCTGTCGGTCTTGAAATGATAAAGATGGGAAAGCTTATAGCCCCAGAGCGGCTGATTGTACATGACGTCCATGAAATCACGCGGATGCATGTCCATGAAATCACCGGCGCCGGGATTGTCTCCCCGCGGTGTCGCCATCTCTCCGCCCATTGCAAGATCGGCAAAGCCCATTATGGGGGCGAACTGGAAGCGGGTATTGTGAATGCAGATGCGCGAAGGATCGCGGCCTTCGACCTGCAGCAGCGTCCTGATCCGTTTAATGTGGCTTCGCATGCCCCAGAGGTTGTAACCCGGCTGTATGCGGCCGTCAGGCAGCCGGTATGCCGTCCCATAATGGGTATTCCAGTTCAGCCGGTTGAATACATTGTCAAAATAATAACCGTCAAGCCCGCAGTCCCCGATCCATTTCTTTGTCATGTGGAGCATGGCGTCGTTGGATAATTTCTCGA
>JBAZRS010000517.1:0-1792 GCA_041662825.1 Victivallales bacterium
CCGAACCGCTCCATCATAGTCTACATAGATGGGATTGAAAACCGCCGCATCCCGGCCGACGGCTTCAACGCCTCCGCCTTCTCCTTCCGCAGCTTTTGGGGGGCGGCCGATGTCACCATAGACGATCTGACTGTCAATGACGAGGCTTCCTCATTGCACCCGGCCGTTGTCCAGGCGGTCTCGGTCGGCGACGGAAAGGATGTCAAGCTCCTGGCCGGACAGCCGCTCAAGCTCGATCTCTCCATTGATCCTAAAGGTGCATCTGCCAAAAGCGGTCTCCTGAAAATAGAGCTTTTCGACCTTCAGGAAAAGCTGGTTTCAAAAACCGAGAAAAAACTGGATTGGAACGAATTCAAGGGGTCTAAGCTTTCAGTGGAGCTGCCGGCTCCGCCGGCCTCGAAACATTATTGGGTTCTCGCATCGTACCGTGATGAAGGTGCGGAGCTGGACTCCAGCTGCACCATAGAGAAAATAGACGTCCAGTTTCTAAGCGACCCGAAAGTCTTGGGCTTCAGGGGCAGGTTCGGGTTCCAGACTCCCTGGGATTGGATTCCGGCTGACAGGAAGACCATGGATTCAGTGCCGCTTAAATGGGACGCCCCGACCAAGTTCAGCGACTTCTGGTTCAACGGCTGGGACAGGCGTTTCAAGGATGTTACCGCAGGCTGGTACCGCAGGAAGCTTGAAATCCCGGCCGACTGGGCGGGACGCCGCATACTGCTGAGCATAGAGCAGCCCAGCAATGTCGCCAAGGCGTTCATAAACGGCGTGACGGTCGGAGAAGTCGCCTGGCCTGGCGGCGAACTGGACATTACAGGCAAGGTCAAGCCCGGTGCCAAGGCCGAACTTGTCATCCTTGTCGATTCGGAAGTGCCAGGCGAAATCGGCAAGGCAGCTGAGGAAGCCCTGAAGAAAGGGGCGAAGCTTCCCGACTGGTATGGCAAGAACTCCGCACGCGGCCTTGGCGGCGGTGTTGAACTCCTCTCCGAGCCGATGGGTGCGAGGATTGACTCCGTCATGATCGCCCCGCGCGTCCCGGCAATGATCCTGAACCTCGATTTCCAGACACTCGGACTCGCCAAAGGAAGCAGCTATTCTGTAGAGGGTACAGTCTCCAAAGCCGGAAAAATCCTCAAGACTTTCAAATCCGAGAACTTCAAGGCAGATGCCGACAAGCGTCCGGTTTCCGTATCTATTCCATGGCCCGATGCCGAAATCTGGGACATCGGCAAGCCGAACCTTTATGATCTCGATGCAAGACTCGTCTCCGGCGGAAAGACTGTTGACGCGATTCTCCCCGAACGCTTCGGTTTCCGCGAAGTCACCTTCGACGGACGCCTCGTCAAGATCAACGGCAACCCCGTGAACTTTGTCACCCCCATGCCGACAGAGACGCAGGGAAATTTCGGCTTCGCAAAATGCCTGGAACGCTGCAATTTGAACTACATGAGCTCCGGCCACCACAACTTCTACCATAAAGAGGGTGAAAACAGCATTACGCTGGCCAAGGATCAATTCGACGTCTGCGACGAGGCGGGCTTCGGAAGCGACCTGGGCGTTTCCGACATAAGCCTCAGGAAATTCCTTGTCAACTACAATGTCGCCAACGGCGGGAACTTCCTGGAAGACAAGTTTTACTGGCCCGCCCTAGAAAAGGTTGTCAGGCGCGCCATCAAACGTTACGGAAACCGCCCGAGCATATTTTTCCTTCTCGGAGGCGGCAACGGCGGACAGCTTGAAATGGGCAACGTTCTGAATCCTGCAAAGATGGACGGTATCTGGCTTAAGAGTT
>JBAZRS010000517.1:1802-4322 GCA_041662825.1 Victivallales bacterium
AGCCGGTGATGCGCCAGCTGTTAGCTGTCGAAATCAAAGCCCGCGAAATTCTGCACAAGGCGGATCCGCGCAAACCTGTCATCGGGCAGGACGCCGGTAATTTCAATGACGCCATCCACATCACACATTATGTGGGATTCATGCCCATCCAGGAGTTCATCGAATCCGACAGCTACTGGCTCAGGAACGGCGTCAAACCGTACATGATCACCGAACAGAGCGCACCCTGGGTCACCGACTGGACCACCGGCGCAAGAAAAGGGCACAACTCCCCGGACCGCTACAGCAATGTCGCAGAACGCGCCGCCATGACCAAGGGCGACGCCGCATTCCACCGCAGCGATGTCGACCAGGAGGATCTCACCCAGTTTGAAAAGCGTTTTCAGCTGAATCGCGCCCGTGATCCCAAGAGCCGTTCCGGCATGCAGCCTCCGTTCGGCGTACTCTACGCCTATCAGCGCCGTCCCGAGATGCCTTCGTTCTACAAGACCATTAACTATGAACGCACCCGCGAGGAATGGCTCAACTGGCGTGCCGAAGGACTCGGTCTTCTCTGTGACTGGGACAACACGATGGTCGGAAAGGAACAGGCGGTAAAGGAGGCATGGGCTCCAGTGACCGGATACATAGCAGGTACTCCATCATGCCGCACCGACAAGACTCACATACTCCGCCCCGGTGAAGTTTGGGAACGGCAGTTCCTGGTAATGAACAACCGGCGCAGTCCTGCCAAGACAGAGTGTAAGTGGACAGCTGCCATAAATGGAAAAGAGATGGGGGCCGGCTCGGTAAAGGCTGAAATTGCATGCGGCGGACAAACTTCCATTCCTATAAAACTCAACATGCCTTCTACCGATGTCGACGCCTCAGGGATTTTGTCTGTAAAACTTTTTGAGGATGGTAAGGAAATCGCCTCCGACAAGATGGACTTCCAAGTCATGGCTGTGATCAAGGCTCCGGCGCTTTCCGGGAGTGTTGCACTGATCGATCCCGAAGGCGCTTCGGCCGATGCGTTGGACAAATGCGGGATCAAATATCAGCGCCTCCAGTTCAATGCCGACCTTTCAAAATACAACGTAGTCGTTTTCGGTCGCAAGGCGTTCAGTTACGAACCGGCCATACTGGGCCGCCAGCTGGATCTCCCGGCGCTGCTTGCGGCTGGAAAGAAAATGCTGATCCTCGAACAGGAGGAGGACATATTGCGGAACCGCTTCAATTTCAGGACCGAGTATGTCTCGCCGCGTTCGATATTCGTGCGCATTGCAGACCATCCGGTGACCAGGGGCCTTCCCGACTCCGTGCTTAACTTCTGGCGAGGAGCATCAACACTGACAAAAGGGTATGAGGAGGCGTTTTCACAAAAGGCGGAGCCGGAGATGAACGGCGCGAGACGTTTTGTAAACTGGAACGACGGCAAGGAACATCCGCGCCAGATGAAGTGGGGAAATTCCCATAATGTCGCGACAGTCATAATCGAAAAGCCGGGCAGGGGCAATTTCAGGACCATCGCCGATTGCGAGTTCAACCTGGACTATGCGGCTATTCTGGAGTTTGAGCAGGCGCCCGGCCGGATTTTGTTCTGCCAGGCAGACGTGTCCTGACGTAGTGCCGCCGAACCAGCTGCCGAAAGACTCCTTTCAAATTTGGTCGCTTATCTGGACAGCGCCAAAGCGGCAGTGTTGAATCAGGGAATAGCCTATCTTGGCGGAGAGAAGGGGGCCGATATCCTGGAACGCCTTCAGGCGAAATTCCGCAGGATTGAATCCCCCGATGCGGTGAAACAGGGTGAAGTCCTGCTGCTTGGCGACGGACTTGGGCCGGCAAAACTCGCCTTATGGAAAGATCAGGTTTCACGCTTTGTCAGGGCCGGAGGAGTCTGCCTCTCTCTGCCACGCGCAAAGGACGAATTCAATTGGCTGCCATTCGAAGTATCCGTCAAGGAATCGCTTGTCGATTCAACTCTCGTCGACAAACCCTCGCAGCCGCTCCTCGCCGGACTTTCCAACGGTGAGCTTTACTATTCCGGGCGCATTCCTGTAGTCGCCTTGGACAAAGTTCCTGTCGGCGCGTTTATGCCTAACACCGGAATCCTGGCTGATATTCCATTTGAAAAAGGACGCTATGTCCTCTGCCAGATATCGCCTGACTCCTTCGACTGCGATGCGCGTTACTATCTTGAGGAATCGCGCAAGCATTCTTACAGGATGATTCAGACGCTCCTGAACAACATCGGTGCGCCTATGCTCGCACCCTTGTCCCTGAGAAGCTCTGCGGTGGCATCATCGACTTTAGGAGAAGCCTTGCCTCCGACAGATCTGACTCTTTCCGGTTCATGGACTGGACTGAAATCCACGGCTGCCGATACGGCTATTCCCGTGTCATCCGACTCCCGCTGGAAGCCTGTCAAGGTGCCCGGTTACGTCGGTGAGCAGAACAAGGAGTGGAGTGACAACAAGAGTTTCGTATTCTGGTATCGCTGTGTGTTCACGGTCGACAAGTTGTCTCCTGAATCGGCGCCGG
>JBAZRS010000518.1:0-4317 GCA_041662825.1 Victivallales bacterium
CCTGCGGAGTTGAAGACGACTGCGAATTCCGCAATCGCCATGGGGCTCACGCATCTTGTCCCGCATGGAGTGAATTCCAACCGCAGTCTTGTGAAAGTCTCCTATCCGCCGGACTTCTTCAATTGGAATCCCTATTGGCGGCACTTCCATCTCTGGGCGGATTTCGCAAAAAGGGCGTGCTATGTCAACGACCACGGACATCTCGATGCGAAAGTCCTGCTGCTCTGTCCGATGGACAGTGTATGGGCGTTAATCGGCGACTCGTTTTTTGACCGCGCCCAGCCCCAGCCCCACATCAAGGATGCAAGTTCCGTGAAACTCTCCCATGGGGCGGAGATCACAGATATCGACAAAGCCTATACACAGGCCATGAACGACTTGACCGCCGCCAGAATCGATTATCTCATTGCGGACAGCCATTACATGATGAAGATGGATGTCGGCAGTGATGGGACATTGAAATATGGGCAATTTGAATTTGGGACACTTGTTCTTCCGCCTTTAAAACTCCTGCCGCTCGGGGTTGCGGAGAAAATTGCGGATTTCGCAAAGGCGGGCGGGCATGTTTTCGCTTTGGGTTCGCTTCCCGACTCATCAGCCGAAAACGGGGCAGGGGATCCAGCCATGAAGCCTCTTATGGACACTTTGAAAAAGGCGACTTCGTTCATTGAAGTTAAAGACGGGCTGCTTTCGCCTGTCAATTCAAATGTGTCGGGACTTGAACCATGTGTTTCATTTGAAACTGGAGAATTTCCGCTCATCGCTTCCAAAAGGAAAATTGGCGGGCGCAGTTTCGTATGGCTTGCGAATAATGGCAGTGTCAGACATGAATGCGTCCTTCGTATCGGCGATGTTTCCGGTCTTGCTTCGATCTGGAATTGCGAGGATGCTTCGATAAGGGATATCCAGTCTGAAGCATTGCCTGGCGGATGCAGTCGCGTCAAGATTGTCTTGGAACCTTATGAGGCTTTCTGGCTGGTTTTTGATCCCTCGAAGAACCTGGCAGGCAAGAAAGACCTGGCATCAGGCGGATTGGATATAAGCCAAGCAGACGCTTGGCGTTCCCGGGATAGCAGACAGAATATGGAAAAACTGATTTCTCTTGACGGTCTTTGGGATGTAAGTGTTGATGCCGGAGAGCAGCTCGACCTGGCGCAGCACAAACTGTCCGCTCCTGACTGGCTTCTCAAGGGCGGAGCCAGACGTCCTCTTGAATCATGGCTTAAATGGGATTTGAAAAAGTTCTCCGGTTTTGTTGACTACAGCTGTGATTTTTATATTGAAACCGTAGCTGGTGACGAACTTCTGGATCTTGGGGAAGTCAAACACATGGCGGAAGTCTGGATAAACGGCCAATACGCCGGCGCACGTCTCTGGGCTCCGTTTAAATTTGAAATCGGAGGGAATTTACGGCTTGGAAAAAACTCCTTGCGTGTCAGAGTAGGAAACCTGATTCTAAACGCCGTCACCCAATATGAAAACTTCAATTGGAAATGGTACAAGGCACCCGGCGAAGAGTTGCTTGACGCCGGACTTTTCGGCCCGGTGACATTGTATTATCGGTCTCTGCCTTCAAGAGAAGAGGATAACCACCAAGGCACGGAGACACAAAGGTCTTAGGAAGTTCGGGAGTTGAAAATGCATGAAATAGATAAAAACATTTGCTATAATTTACGTTAAGGAATGAACATCCAACATTCAACTTTGAACATCGAATTAAAATTAAATTCATTCGAAGTTGGAAGTTCGATGTTCAAATTATTTGAAGTTGCGGCCTTTGGCCGCCTAATTTATTCATAAGGAAGTGGGACAACATGAACAAGAGCAGGGATCCGCATGCGCTTTCGGCGCCTTTCAATATCGATCCGGCATACTCTGCCGCGAAGCTAGTTCCGGATGCGGCAGGACTAAGCCTCCTGTCTGAGAAAAAAACAGGGCCCTTCTGGATCTACCTATTCGGGGATATTGCGGCACATCTGTTCGGCCGCATGAGGCACGAGGCTTTTTCGATTTGCAAAAACCTTTTCCATCCGGGCGAGTTCCGGAATTTCCGTCCGACCATGTACGCGAAGAGAACCTTCAATCTCCCTGAACTTCCTGCCAGTGCGATGATCAAACTCTTCTGTTCCGGACACGCTATTTTGAAAATCAACGGACAGAGCTTTTTCAGCCGCGAATTCCCGCAGAAGCCGGAGTCTTGCGATATTGACATCCTTCCATATCTGAAAAAGGGGGACAATGAAATAAGGCTTACGCTGCAATGCCTCGGTGAGCCTGCCGCCTTTCTCATCCAAGGGGAGCTTGCCGAGACTGATTCACAATGGATGGTCAGCAGCGATTCCGTGAACTGGGCGGCCCCCGACTTTATTCCTTTCGAAGGTTTCTCACGGTTCCCCCATCAGGAGGATCTCCCGGAACTGACTCTCAATGCCAAGCACCTCGGCGACGGCATCTACGACTTCGGCGTCGAGACTTTTGGACGCCCTATGATCTCGGTCAAGGGGCAGGGGGACTTGACGATGAATGTCGGTGAAAGCATTCCGGAGGCGAGGGATGACAAATTCGATTCGCAGGAACAGCTCATTCCTCCGCTCCGGTTTTCAGGCGGGACGTATGAGTGCGGAGCGACTCTTTCCCTGCGTTATATACATCTGGCCCATCCCGAATCCCTTAAAATAGTGGATGTGAAACTTGCCGCGCCCCTCTATCCGACCCGCTACAAGGGGGCGTTCGCCTGTTCTGACGAGACTCTGACTGACATCTGGATGCGCGCCGCCTACACCTTGAAGCTCTGCATGCGCTGGCTCTGCGTTGACGGACTCAAGCGTGACCGGCTCCCCTGGGGCGGTGACCTGTACATGTCTGGACTTGTGAACAACTATTCCTTCCACGACAAGGGCCTGATGCAGCGGAGCCTCATCGCCCTTTACGGCGACGGGCCGGAGACGCTTGACGTGAACAACATTGTCGACTATTCGCTTTTCTGGATACTCGCCCTCCGCGACAACGTGATGCACTTCGGCGACATGTTGTTTCTGAAGCGCGTCCGTCCCCTTTTGGAACGCCTGCTGAAGGCGCTTGAGTCCAGGTGTGATTCCAACGGTTTCATCCCCAGTGCAGAAGGCGTATGGGTTTTCATTGACTGGAGCGAAGTGGAGAAGGCCGGCTATTCATCCTGTATCCAAATGCTTCATGTCATGGCGCTTGACGCCGTCGCGGAAATCTACCGGGCTGCCGGAGAAACAGTCCGCAGTGACGACATGTTGAAAAAAGCTCGCAGGCTCAGGAAAAAATGCGGTAAGGCATTTTGGTCGGAGGAGCTTTCAGCGTATGTGGACAATATTGTGGACGGACGGCAGGGCTCGCATGTAAGTCGTCCGGCAAACATTTTCGCGGTGCTTTCCGGGACGGCCGACCACCGGAAAATGAAGACAGTTGCAAAGGGTGTTTTCCTCAATGATGAGGTGAAAGCCGTAGGCACGCCCTACATGCGAACATTCGAGGCGCTTGCCCTGATGCGCTGTGGAGAAACCGATGCCATGCTGTCCATCATCCGCGACGACTGGGGCGGAATGGTCAGGGCGGGCGCCAGCACCTTCTGGGAGGGGTACGACAAGTCGCAGACGGGAGTCGAGATCTATTCATTCTATGAAAGGCCTTTTGCCAAGAGCCTCTGCCACGCCTGGAGCGCGGGTCCGGTGTATTTGCTTTCAAGAATGCTGACAGGAGTGAAGCCTCTTGCTCCGGGCTGGGAGCGTTTCACACTTTCTCCTGACATCGGCGGACTCGGTTGGGCGTCAGTCTCCATTCCCTGTCCGGAAGGGGAAATATTAATCGATATTGAAGGATCTCTGGTTTCTGTTAACGTCCCTGCGGGTTCTGTTTTTGTGGAAGGCGATCGTGTAGGTGCGCGCGAACATCAGGGACCTTGTATAGTGAAGATGAAGAGGAAGGGCGTGAATAGAATGTCGCTTAGTTAAGGGGGGCATCAGAAGTAACTCGTCCGCCGTGGAGCCTGTCGGACTTAGAAATGGGCGTGACTGCGGGCGATTTTGCTTGTAGTAGCGCATGTTTGCGCGTTATTCTTGGTTTTCAGGTTCCAAAAAGAACGCTCGAACACGAGCTACTACCAGCATGAAATCCTAAGTCCGACAGGCTCCGTGGCGGATGACCCGAGAGACGCGGGTCAGATAGACCCGCGCCTTTACTTTGGCCTTTTTATTCTAAGAAACAAATTATTTTTGAAAAAACACTTATTTACCTCTTGTTTTTTTTCATTTAAGAACTAGTTATATAACTAGTTCTTAAATAAGGAGA
>JBAZRS010000519.1:0-4298 GCA_041662825.1 Victivallales bacterium
CCGAAAAGGCGCATGAGATTGTCTTCCAGTGAAATGTAAAACCTTGACGACCCGGGATCGCCCTGGCGTGCGCAACGGCCGCGGAGCTGTCTGTCTATCCGCCTGGAATCATGCCTCTCACTGGCGATTACATGAAGTCCCCCGAGGGCGGAAACACCTTCACCGAGCTTGATGTCGGTACCGCGTCCCGCCATGTTTGTAGCGACCGTTACCGATCCCCTCTGTCCGGCCCTTGCGACTATTTCCGCTTCAAACTGGTGGTTTTTTGCATTCAGGACGGTATGGGGAATGCGATCCCGTTTCAGCATGCGGCTTATGATTTCGGAAACTTCAACTGAAACCGTTCCGAGGAGAACGGGCTGTCCGGCCTCATGGCACTCCTTGACTTCGTCAATGATGGCCTTGTACTTTTCACGCTTCGTCTTGTAAATACAGTCGTTCGAGTCCTTTCTTATGCAGGGCTTGTTGGAAGGGACTACAATGACGTCGAGCTTATAAATCTGGTGGAACTCGTTCGCCTCGGTTTCAGCGGTACCGGTCATGCCGGCGAGTTTTTCGTACATCCTGAAATAGTTCTGGATGGTAATTGTGGCGAGTGTCTGTGTTTCGCGTTCAATGCTGACATTCTCCTTCGCCTCGAGCGCCTGGTGCAACCCTTCGCTGAAGCGTCTGCCGGGCATTAGGCGTCCCGTGTGTTCGTCTACAATCAGCACCTTGTTTTCCTGAACGACATAATGGACGTCTTTTTCGAAGAGGCAATACGCCTTTATGAGCTGGGATATGTTGTGAATCTTTTCACTCCGTTTTGCAAAATCCTCCTGGAACTCCTGTTTCTTATTTATCTTGCCGGCTTCATCCAGCGTCGCATCCGCATCTATGTCATGAATGGTCGCGAGAAGATCCGGGAGCACGAACATATCGGGATTGTCGGGACTTATCGCGGTGCGTCCCTTTTCGGTAAGGTCGGATTCATGCCCTTTTTCGTCAATTACAAAGAAAAGCTCAGACTGCACCTGCTGGAGAAGACCGCGGTTCTGGTCGCTTTTTACGAAAGACTCCAGTTTTTCTATTTTCCTGAGTATGCTCACATCTTCAAGCACATGCATGAGCTGCCGGTGCTGCGGCATACCGAATTTAACCTGAACGAGTTTTATCAGCGCCGCTTCCTCTTCAGCGCTGCCCTCTTCGGTTTTCTTCAGCTCCTCCCTCGCCTCGGCGATAAGCCTGGAACAGAGGAAACTCTGTTTTTTGAACAGTTCGTCGACTCCGGGCTTTAAAACGTCAAACTGGTGCGTGGAAACGGCGACGGGTCCGGAAATGATGAGCGGAGTCCTGGCCTCGTCAATCAGGATACTGTCGACTTCATCTATGATCGCATAGTAATGGTTCCTCTGGACAACCTGGTCCTTGTTCATGGCCATCCCCATGTCGCGCAGATAATCGAATCCGAATTCGCTGTTTGTGCCGTAGGTGATGTCGCAGCCATACTGGTCGCGGCGGTCGGACGGAGTCATCGAATTCTGAAGACAGCCCACCGACAGCCCGAGATACTTGTAAATGGCGCCCATCCATTCGGAGTCGCGCTTCGCAAGATAGTCATTCACGGTCACAAGCTGGCAGTTTTTCCCGACAAGGGCGTTTAGGTAAAGCGGAAGTGTCGCCACCAGGGTTTTACCCTCGCCTGTCGCCATCTCGGTGATGGTTCCCTTGTGGAGGGCGATGCCGCCCATGAGCTGCACATCATACGGGATCATGTCCCATTTGAGTTCCTGTCCGCAAACGTTCACATTCTGTCCGCAAAGTCTTCTGCATGTGTTTTTGACCAGGGCGAAGGCTTCCGGCAGGATATCGTCAAGTGTTTCACCTTTTGCCAGCCTGTCCCTGAACTCCTGGGTTTTCGCCTTGATCTGCTCCTCGGAAAGATTCTGGAACGTTTTCTCTATCTCGTTGATTTTGGCCACCTGGGGCATGTATTTTTTCATGTCCCGGTCAGACTTAGAGCCGAAAATCAATTTTAATATGTTGCTGATCATTTATGGACTCCGTGGAATAATTAGATTATGTTGTTGAGAGCGCCTATTTCGAACCGGGTTTTATGACAGGTATATTGTTTTTGCAGAGAGGGCACTTGTCCTGTTCAAACGTGTCGACATGCAGTTTCAGGAGGCTCATGAAAGGAACATCGAACTTGACGTCCCCCGCGCTCCTGTCCACAATCACCGCGATTCCGACGACATCGGCGCCGTAGCTCCTGGCAAGCTGGACCGCCTGATCAACACGCCCGCCCTTTGTCACAACATCTTCTGCAACAAGGATCTTCTCACCTTTTGAAATCTTAAAACCGCGCCTGAGGACCAGGTTGTCATTCTCCTTTTCCGCGAATATCGCCTTCGTCCCGAGTTTGCGCCCGACTTCCTGTCCGACTATCAACCCGCCCAGGGCCGGGGAGAGCACAGTGTCGATTTTCACGCCTTTGAATTTTTCAGCCAGGGCGGAGCAGAGCTTTTCGGCAATGTCCGGATACTGCAGCACGAGCGCGGCCTGGAAAAACCGGTTGCTGTGCAGACCGCTCCTTAAAAGGAAATGCCCCTCGAGAAGCGCACCGGACTTCATGAAATGATTTAAAACGTCTTGGTCTGTCATATGTGAAAACTCCGTTGTTTTGTAAAATCAGCCGATACTATAGCCCTAATGTTCAAGAATTTAATTGCTTTATAGCACTAAATCATGTATTTTTAGGTTTTAATTATTGTCTACGAGTGTGCCGTCGCAGGCAGAACATATTTTTCAAACAACATATCTGTTGGATATCCGTTTAAAAATTCCTTAACCTGATTGGATGGGGCTGTAGCCATGCTGTGTCCTGCATGTGATGAAGAAATGCTTATTCTTGAGTTCAACAGGATCGAGATTGATTCCTGCAGTCTTTGCGGCGGAGTCTGGCTTGACGAAGGAGAGCTTGAACTTCTGCTCTCGCCTGAAAAATCCGATGCCGCCCCGATTTCCGGGCTTATGTCTGATTTAAGGAAAAGTTCGGAGGCCAACGGATCCAGGAAATGTCCTGTCTGCAGGAAAAAAATGCTTCCGGTGGAACTTTCCATGAACCCGGTTGTCGAAATTGACAGGTGCCCGCTGAATCACGGGCTCTGGTTCGACAAGGGAGAACTTGATCAGATTATGGAAAACTCGGGCGCTGGCGGAAAGCTTTCGGACTTCCTGAAATCTGTTTTCAGGAATAAAGGGAACCTCTAAAAATTGGCATATGGCGCGAGACAGGAGATTATGAATAGGCAGCTAGGAGGAAAATTGAGAGCATACCCGAAGCGGTATGTAAGCAGTTTTACGACAACGATGAAATTCATAAGAATCTGTCTCCCTTCGGGTTGCGGATCTTTTTGGCTCAAGAAAGAATGTTCCTCTATCGGCGTATCCACTGATACGCCTTCGTTCAGAAATTCTTTTTGAGCTTTCAAAAATCTTTCGCAACGCGCCAAATGCGAATTTTTAGAGGTTCCCTAAAGTTTGAGCGTGAAATGAATTTAAAATAAAACAGGGAGGATTGACTATGGCTATTGGATTGGTTGGTATGGTGGCGGTTATTCTGATCGGCGGTCTGCTTTTGGCTGGACTTTGGTTCATGATGACCTATAACGTGCTTGTCGCCCTGAGGAACCAGGTGAAAAATGCATGGGCGCAGATTGACGTGCAGCTCAAACGCAGGCATGATCTCATTCCCAACATAGTTGAGACTGTGAAGGGCTATGCCAAGCATGAAAGGGAAACCTTTGACGCGGTAGTCAAGGCGAGGAGCGCCGCCGTTCAGGCAAGCGGAGTGGCCGCACAGGCGAAGGCCGAAGGCGAACTATCCGGAGTCCTAAGCCGCCTCATGGCGGTTGCGGAGGCCTATCCCGAACTCAAGGCGAACCAGAACTTCCTAGCCCTCCAGGAGGAGCTCTCATCAACCGAAAACAAGATCGCATTCTCCAGACAGGCATACAACGACCAGGTGATGGCGTATAACACGAAGACCCAGATGGTCCCGTCAAACATAGTCGCCGGCTTCGGCGGCTTTACGGCAATGGACCTTTTCGAACTGCAAGATAAAGCAGAGCGCGAAGCGCCGTCCGTCAAGTTCTGATGCTGGAGTTGTCCGCGCCCAATAAAGGATAAACACAGACGCACAGTGAAATTCCTGTGTTTGCAATAAGAATTTTTTCCATCCCGGAAAAATCAACAAGATAATCGACAATCACTAAATCGGCAATGAATCATGTGGAATGCAATAAGGCAGAACAAGA
>JBAZRS010000520.1:0-4298 GCA_041662825.1 Victivallales bacterium
ATTGGTCAAGGCGGGAGCAAATGTAATTGCATTCCGCGTCTTGGGTAACGGGCTCTTCATTGGAAAACCCGAGCAGCTCAAATTGAGCAAGTATAAGAATCCCGTCGAATCTGTTTCCCTGGCAGGTCCGTGGAAATACCAGACCAGCACCCCGTCTGCCAAACTCACCGGAAGAAAGCGGCAGTTCGACCGCATCTGGATGCCGGCCGGCCTGTTTAACGGGATGGTTGCGCCTATGGCGCCTTTCGCCATCAAGGGCTTTCTATGGTATCAGGGGGAGGGCAATGCCGGACAGGCCGCTTATGAGCAGCAGCTGACATCGATGATCAGGGATTGGCGTGCGATTTTCGGACAGGTCGATTGTCATTTCTACATTGTGCAGCTCGCAGGTTTCGGTCCAATGTCGGATGCTCCCGGAAAAGACAGTTGGGCGATAACGCGGGAAATACAGGCCCGCGTAGCCCGTACTGTTTCCAATAGCGGACTTGCGGTGGCGATTGACCGCGGGGAGATTCATGACATCCATCCGCCGAACAAGCGTGATGTGGCGGATCGGCTGGCGGCGGTCGCACTGGCTAAAGCGTACAAGAAGGACGTGCCATGCGAAGGGCCGACTTATAAGTCCATGAAAGTCGAGGGTGACCGCATCCGCATCAGTTTCGACAATGCGACCGGTTTGAAATCGCTGGGAGCGGGGCCTGCGAGTTTCGCAATTGCCGGAGCGGATAAGAAGTTTGTCTGGGCCCTGGCCTATATTGATGGAGAGACTGTTCTCGTTTCTTCGCCACAGGTTAAGGAACCAGTTGCAGTGCGTTACGGCTGGAGCGACAATGTGTACAGCAATCTCTACAACAAAGCGGATTTTCCCGCCGTTCCATTCCGCACGGATACTTGGTGAACGTACATGAAAGCAGAAAAATAAAACAGGATTGAAGGTAGGGCGGTTCCGGCGAAACTGTCACCGCCTTGACATATAGGTATTTCAAAGTTGATCGTATAGGAAATTGTATTTTTAGGAACGCTGGCAACTTGCCGGCATCTTAAGAGCCACCAAGTTGGTGGCGTTCCAAAAAGAGTTGCAGCGCCCTAGCCGCCTACTTGAAGGCTAAGGAATTTCAAAGTTGTTGATATTCTAAATTCAGTTTTTTGCGAATTGCGAAATTCGCACTTGGAGTGCGGTACCTTGGTACCGCCTTTCTTCGACAAGCTTGCTTGTCGGTTAAACGAGGAGCAAGCTCCTCTTAACAAGGCGGTAACAAGTTCCCGCACTCCATGGATGCTTCGCATCAAGAAGAAAAAGTTGCGGCCTTTTGGCCGCCTAATTCAAGGCAAAAGAGGCAATGGAAATAAAACGCGGGACATTCAGTTTCAGGTATGATTCGGCAGCGGGTGAATTTTCGCTTGAATCTGCCCGTGGAATCCTGAGACTGGCATGTCAGGGAGCGATTTCACAGCCTGGGATTCTTGATGCCGGACTCCTCTGGGACTTTCTCGGATCGAAGGAAGAGGGCGAGAGCGTTTTGTGGCGTTTCGCCGCCGCACAGACCTGCTGGAAGAAAAAATACCTGTGTGTCGAGATTACCCCACATGAAATACTCTTCCATCTGGAAGTGGAAGGAATTGGAGATATAGACAGAGTTGCGTATTTCGCAGGTTTTTCACCGGATCTGCTGCTCGATTCCAAAGCCACAATGAGTTCCCTGAAATGGGCGCGCCCCGCCTGGAACCGGCACTGGTCTGGCTCTCCGTCTTCTTTTGCCACGGTGTTCAATCCGCAGCCCGTCACACCCGGCGCCCAGAGACTCGCCGGCAGTATTTCGCAACGTGTCACCTGCGCCACGACTTTCGGACCAGATGTTTTCAATACCTTCTTTGCACCGCCGCTCTTCGCCTACGGACTGGATGATACTTTTTCCGCAGGTGTTCTTGCTCCGGTGAATGCGAGCCGCTTCAACCATTTTGACTTTACCTCGACTTCCGGTTGGGGATTTGAACTTCACTACGACGGCAAGACGAACGTGGACGGTCACTGGGTATCACCGGCAATTCGTGTGGCGCCCTGTTCCGATACTGAGGCAGGGATGAGCGATTACGCAGCTTATCTTCGGAAAAGCGGCATTGCACCTGAGCCATCGCGCGATATTCCGTTGTGGGCATGGCATCCGATGGTTTGCAGCTGGGGACAGCAGACTGTCTGGGCCAACAAGGCAAACGGGGTTGCACCTTCGACAGGCACCCCGATCACTCCCGGCGCAGGCGGCTATGCCTCGCAGGAGGCTTGCGAGGAAATCATCCGGATGCTTGAGGAGCGCGATCTGCCTTACGGCACTTTCACAATTGACATGGGATGGAGCTGCTGCCTGACAATTCCGAGCCCGGACACGCGGAAATGGCCCGACATGAAGGGATTCATCGAACGGCTGCACCGCAAAGGCAAACGTGTCTTCCTGTGGCTCGCCACTTGGAATCCCGGAGGTCTGGACGATGCGCTTAAGATGCCGCATGCCAAAGGACTCCAAGACTGCTGCGACCCGACAAACATGCTTTTCCGTGAGAAACTGACTGCGGCGATTACACATGCGATTTCCCCGGAAGGACTGAATGCGGACGGATTCAAGGTCGATTTTACAGGTGACCTCCCCCGCGGTGATTACCAGCCGGCCGGCAACCTTTGGGGACTGGAGCTTATGCACGACTACCTGAAGCTCATCCACGACACGATGAAGGCGGCCAAGGCGGATACCGTCCTCGAAACCCACTGCGCCAACCCGCAGTTCGCCGATGTTACGGAAATGATCCGACTAAACGACATCTTCAGCCCGAAGGAGGAAATCCGTCCGGGCATGGAATTCCGCGCCCGCATGGCCCGTATCGCATTGCCCGGGTATCCTGTGGACACCGACAACGACCCGTTCATCTCCCGTGCGGCATGGCTGGATTACATGCGCTTTCAGCCAAGCATTGGAATGCCTTCCCTTTACACGCTAACACATGTCTCATTCACCAAACCCGGCATTCCCGCTGAAGCCATTCTCCCGTGCGACTGGGATGAAATCCGCCGGATTTGGAACGAGTACAATGCGAAGATTGATTAAAAGAATGTGATACAGGCGTCTCGCCTGTGTTTTAGATAGAACAAGAACAGGCGAGACGCCTGTACCACATTATAGGTATTGGAAGCTCCCCCGTGGGCTTGTCCCACGGGAAGCAAAGAATGAAAGGCTAAAGGAATAGCCCTTAGCTCTACAATCTCCCTTTCCTGCCAGATAAACTGGCAGGGGAAGTTTATGTAGAAGTTGGTGAATTTTTTGATGTCCTATGAAAAATTATACAATTGATATCAGAGGTATTTAAAAAATGGAATACGGTGTTTTCGAAATGTTCGGTCTTGGCGGTGTCTCCATCGCTGACGGTCCGCTTGCCATGGGTATCCGCATGACTTTCCCGCATTTGTCACTGGGGCTTTTCGACGACAAGTCCCTAGTCATGAGCCTTGTCCGTCCGGACGACTATGCGCCGGACCTCTCATACGTCAGATATTCCTGGCGCGTGCCGGTGACCGAGGCTGCGGTCCGCCGTTTCGCCAGGACTCCGGTCACCGGCAACAACTCTCCGACGACATTTCACTATGCCGAAGGCGAGGCGGCCGAAGTCACTTTGGAATGGCAGTTAGTCAATGGGCACATCCTATGTGGGCGTTACACGAGCGACATTCCTGTCAGGGCTGCGCTTTTCTCCAACGGCTGCTTCAAAGCGGCGGAAGTGGTCCGCGTCTCAGTTGACAGTATGCAACTCAAACAGCAGGAAAAATCTTTATATCTGCGCCTGTTCGGAAACAGTGAGGCACCTTTTCTCGCCGGTGACAGGCTGCAGGCGGAGAATGCTTTGATCTGCTCCGGTTTCAAACCTGCGGGCAGGGCGCTCTGCGTACATCCAATGATCTTAAAGCCGGGGCATCCGCTCTATTTTTCCATGGCGCTTGATCAGGAACCGGCCGCGCCGGAACCGTCTAAAATCGACAGTTCGCTGTCAGCCGCTTACAAGGCTTATGCCAAGACCCGCACGACTTCCAAGGGCGTGTCTCCAGGCGCTGCAGAAGCCGTCGCAGCACTGGCGGGCTACAGCCGTGCCTACGACCCGAAACGCGAGCGGATACAGACGACAGTCAACCGCACCTGGGGGAACGTGAATGCGCCCGGGCTCACCTGCGGCTAGGACAACTTTTTCACCTCCTATATCGCGGCCTGGTAGAATCCGGAACTGGCGGCTGAATCCCTCGAGCATATTGTCCAGCTCTA
>JBAZRS010000521.1:0-4250 GCA_041662825.1 Victivallales bacterium
GGAAATCGCCATGACGTTAAAACTTGATCTCGGGGAGACAGTTCCTGAAATCGAGGAGTTGCTTGCCGGGGATGAGAACCTCCTTGAGACAACCGTCGAGGGGGAACTGCGCGAGACATACATCTCAAGGGGGAAGTTTTATGGGAATGCGGAATTCTGCATTTCCCCGACTCAGGATGAAATCGACAGGGGGATACTTTTCCCCGGACACCGTTTCTGCCCGTTCCTGAATCAAGAGATACTTCCGTTCAAGGCAGTCCTCAAGCCTGAAGATTCGGAATCGGAACTAAAGGTTAAGGTGTTCAAAGACTTTAAAATCAAAGAGCTTGAACCCTATCATTCCCTTCTCGGGAAAGAACTGATGATTTCCTATTTCATCCTGAATGACCAGGCGAATGCCGATGCGTTTGACTCTGAAAAGGGGAAGGACACGAAGCTTAAGATGAAAGTCTTCGACATGAAGGATTTCTACAGGAAGCATTCCTTCAAGCTTGGAGACGCCCTGCTTGTGGGGATTGAGAACTATGACAAAGGGGTTTTTCGTTTCAGCATCCTCCCGGGCTCAGAGAAGCAGAGTCATTTCACGGATATCCAGGTCTGGGTTGCCAGGTTGGAGGATGCCCTTATGAACGTGTTCGACAAATTCGGCCCAGCAATTGACATACCCTCCCAGCTTGAACAGGCGCTGATAGACAATCCCAATCTGCTGGAGAGCGTTTTCATCAGTTTCGGGGAGTTCATCAAAATCACACAGAGGATATGCATCAAGCCGTTTGGACTGAAGTCGACCGTCCTTTGGCGCAATGAGGAGAATCCCGCAGACAGTCTTGGCTTGAATCCGGAATTCACTATCTCGGCCGGCAGTGTGGAAAGTCTCGAAAAGATCCTAGTGGAGATGGGGGTCGGCCTGACTCCGCATGATATCGAGGCATTCATGAGGGATGAATTATATCACGGCAGAAAATCCCTTGAAGCCGTCAGTGAACGGTGCTTCTCCGGACGCGAACTTGTCTTCAGAGATGACGCCCAGCATATCGCTTTTGACAATTTCATGGATGAACTCTGGGAGGAGGTCATAGAGGACTATAGCAGATTTACGGACGAAGTGCACGGTAAGCTCAGGGAGAAGGCTCTCGCCCTCCTCGGAGAGCAGATTGCATTCAAGCTCAGTCTTGACAGGATGAAGCTCGATCCGGAGCAAATTCCCAAGGAGGAGATGCTTGCCTTCTCCGATATCAGCGATGTTCTCAGCCAGCTCCTCGACATCCTGAACAATGCCGGAAACAACATTGGCGCCGATGAGGCGGGCAAGATGATGGAGATGCTTGACGAGACCTTTCAGACCGTTGCCGTGATAAAATCCTCAGTCAAAAGCAAGATTCCGGGTCTGGAATAGGGGGCAACTGCTGTTGATTTCAGTCCATATATCTTTTTCCGCGGAGCGGAAAAAGATTTCTTAAAGTGAACTCCATGGCAAAAGTCCGATTCAAGGGATATCGTACAGCTTATCCATAAATTATACCGGAGAAACAATACATGTCGCTGAATATCATTGCTGAACTTTCGAGGCTCTACGGTGCGGATCCGCGCTATGTTCTTGCCGGAGGCGGGAACACGTCGTACAAGGATGGGGAAAACCTCTACATCAAACCCAGTGGAATCGCACTTGCCGAGATGACCGAAAAGGATTTCGTGAAGATGGACAGGAAAAAGGTGCGCGAGCTGTTCAGCATGGTGCCGCCTGTTGATGCGGGCGAGCGTGAAACTTTCGTGAAGAGGGTTATGGAAAACGCCGTCAGCCATGACAGTTCTGGCCGCCCGTCAGTGGAGGCTCCTCTTCATGAGGCGATGGATTCGGCTTTCGTCGTGCACCTGCATCCGGCATTTGTCAACGGCATGACCTGCGGGATCGACGGAAAGAAAAGATGCGGCGAGCTTTTTCCAGACTCCCTGTGGATTGATTATGTTGATCCCGGCTATTCCCTGGCTGTCTGCGTCCAGAAGGAGATTGCGAAATTCGCAGAGCTGAAAAAATGCCAGCCCGAAATCATCTTCATACAGAACCACGGGGTTTTCATCGGCTCGGACAATCATGAGGGAATAAAACGCCATTATTCGAGCATCATGGATAAGCTTGAGTCGGTTTACAGGGACAGCGGAATCTCCGCTACGCTTGAAACCGGAGACAAGGACATTGAAACAGTTCTTGCGCTGTCCCCGAAACTGAGGGGGTGGCTTTCAAATGACAATTCAAGGATGATGGTCAAGAGTTCTGAGCCGTTCAATGTGGCTCAGGGGCCGTTGACTCCAGATCATATCGTCTATTCAAAATCATTTCCATTCTCAGCCGAAACGCCGGATCAAGTATCCATTGCTAGATTCGCGGAAAAAAACGGCTATAGGCCTCTTGTCGTGTCTATCCCGAAAAAAGCGGTTTTCTGCACCGCGAAATCACTGAAGGATGCGAAGACTGTCGAACTGCTTGCGCGTGATGCCGCTCTTGTCCAGCAGCTGACCCATGCGTTCGGTGGACCGAATTACCTGCCTGAAAAATCCTTCAAATTCATAGAAAACTGGGAGGTTGAATCCTACAGACGGAAGATCGCCTCCGGCGGAAGCCTGGGGCGGCTTTACGGTAAAGTCGCTGTTGTAACCGGTGCCGCCCAGGGATTCGGGCTGGGCATAGCGGAAGCGCTTGCGTCCGAAGGCGCGATAGTCGCAATCGCCGATATAAATCTTGCCGGCGCCCAGAAGGCGGCCGACGGAATTTCCGCAAAATTCGGGAACGACAGGGCTTTCGCAGCCGAAGTGAACATTGCCCGGGAGGAGTCGGTCTCAGCCATGGTCTCGAAAATTGTCGAGTCCTGCGGCGGCATTGACCTCTTTGTCGCAAATGCGGGCGTCCTGAAGGCGGGGCCTGTAAAAAACTTCACCAGAAAAGACTGGGATTTTGTGACCGAAATCAATTACACCGGATATTTCATTTGCGTCAAATGTGTTTCGCAGATCATGTCCGCCCAGAATTCTGAGGGGGATGAATGGACCGACATTGTCCAGATCAACTCAAAAAGCGGGCTCGAGGGAAGCAGCCGCAACGCCGCATATGCCGGCAGTAAATTCGGGGCTATCGGCCTTACCCAGAGTTTTGCGCTTGAGTTGCTGGACGACAAAATAAAGGTCAACAGCATTTGTCCCGGAAATTATTTTGAAGGGCCGCTCTGGAGCGATTCGAAGAACGGCCTCTTTGTCCAATATCTGAACAGCGGTAAAGTTCCGGGTGCGAAAACCCTTGCCGATGTCAAGAAGTTTTACGAGGGCAAGGTCCCCATGAAACGCGGTTGCTGCCCGGAGGATGTAGCCAAGGCGATCATCTACTGTGTCGAACAGAAGTATGAGACCGGGCAGGCTATCCCGGTCGCCGGCGGCCAGGTGATGTTGAACTGAACGATATAAGGAACGCCGGCATCTTTCCGGCATGCCTTATTAAAACAGAGCGGTACAGGCGTCTCGCCTGTGTTTTAATCGTATAGGAAATTGTGTTTTAACACGTTTGCGTCCTTTGCGCCTCTTGCGTTAAGAAAATTAACGCTAAAGACGCAATAGTCGCTAAAGTTAAAAGGAGATTATGCTTCGGCGAAGCCGGTTAATTCAAGGCAAAGGGATTTCAAAGTTTCAAGAAAGAATAAGAACAGGCGAGACGCCTGTACCACACTAAAATGGATACCAGCAAGATGCTGGCGTTCCAGCAAGTTCATGTGAAGGAGTTTCTCTGTGAAGTTTTCAATATGTGTGTTTTTTCTGGCTGTCATTCTGGCTGTCGCCGGATGCAGTAGCACTTCTGGAGCTAAAGTTGAAATGCCCTCTGTATCCGTTGGCGGCGAGTCACCTCCAGCTACGCCTGTTACAACGCAGGAAAAGGTTTCTGAAAGCCCTGTAGCCTTGAAGAATGACAATCCGACTGATACGGAGCCGAATTTCCCTGACTTGACGGAGGAGTATGGCGGCGGGGATTCGCTTGAAGGCTTCAACCGTTCGATGTTTGCGGTCAATAAATTCGGATTGAGATATCTTGTACAGCCGTTAGTGATTTTCTGGGGCTCATTGATTCCCAAACACGGCATAATATGTATTAACCGCTTAACCGATAATATCGCCTTCCCGAAACGTTCAGTCAGTGCGCTTTGTCAGGCCAAATTCAAATATGCCGGCATTGACACATCCCGCTTTCTCATCAATGTTACACTCGGAGT
>JBAZRS010000522.1:0-4248 GCA_041662825.1 Victivallales bacterium
TTTCTGTTTCCCCGGTCAACTCTGACATAAAGGGGCCTTTCTTTGCTGAATTGCTGGAGGCGGAGAACACTGCCAGGCAGTCTGGAATAGCCTATCATACTCTTTATGCTGCCGGCGGACAATCGCTTTACGACATGCTGAAAACTCTCAGAGAGAGGAATCTTACGGATTATTTTCAGCAGGTTCGCGCACCGCTCAACGGAGATAAGCGATGCGTCGTCATAATCAATTCCGGGCTCAATGATAGCCATGAGAAAGAGAAAAGTATTGGGCCGAAGGGGGGATTTGATGGAAAAAGCCGTGATGCTTATCGCGACAATTTGGAGGGATTGACTGCCTGTTTGGAGAAAGGCTGGCTCGCTGCTGGAGGTCAACGGGAGACTATACATTTTGTCTTCATTCCCAGCCATCCCCTGTCCACGCCGGACGACGAGGCGCTTGTTTCTTACCGTGAAGAAGCGGTCTCACTTTCAAGGAAGTTGCCCAATTCATCATATGTCCTGATGTCTGAATTGGTCAGCCAAAGGGAGATGGCGGAAAAGAAATATTATGATAAGGGGGTGTCATCATCCCCTCATCTCTCAAAGGAAGGATACGAGGCTCTAAGCAAAGCTGTTGCAAAGGCTTTGGCGGAATGAACAGATTAGGGAAACAGAATATTTTGTTATTAAAAAAAAGGAGGGATGACAGATGAACAACTATCCGTATGAGCGTAAACGAATGACTTCCGGAAAAGTACATTCGGAAAACCGGATGAGTGAAAAACTTCACGTGCAGGCTGGCGGGTCTGGTAAGCTGCATCAGACGGGGGTTGAAGTTTTCACATTGATAGAGCTCCTCGTAGTCATCGCCATCATCGGAATTTTGGCGGCGATGCTGCTTCCGGCATTGAAGGCGGCCAAAGACAGGGCGCAGGCATCCGCCTGCCTCAACAATCAGAAGCAGACTGCGCAAACCATGTTGATGTATGTGGACGATTACGGGTTCTTTCCGCCTATAGACCAGGGGACTTCGGCGTCTGACGGTGTCCAGCGGCAAATCCGCGACCAGTTGAGCATCCAGGACACAAGGAAAAGCATTTTGGCGTGTCCGGCCGATAATCGCAAGGATCTGATTCGGACATCGGGGGTTCGGACATCATACAACATCAACAGCTCTACCGTGTTCAAGTATCTCAACCAGCAGGGCTTGACTCTGGCGACTTTCACACGTCCGGACAGGGCTTCTATGTTCGCGGACGGATTTAACCGCTATTACTACTCACGGTGGAACCAGAGCTTCTACATGATGCACGGCAAAGGCAGCAACTTGAACTATGTGGACGGCCATGCGGAGTATGCGGCGCTTTCCTGGTATCCAGGCCAGGGTGTGCCAGATGCAACCTATGTGGTGAGCACGGTTCTCACTGAATGGCCCTGGGGAAGCAATTGACGGTGGCAGGAAAAGTGGTGGAAAGCCTGTAAGAACCTGCGGGAGCATCCCGGTGTGAACAATGCTGCCGCTTTCCGTCGGAAATTTGACGGGAAACGGAAATTACATATAATCAATGGAGATCAAGGATATGGAACTCATTTCAAAAGCCCGATTTTTTTACCCTAAACTGCAACCATTCACCATGGTGGCGGGCCTTGTCGGAGCATTTGTGCTCTGCACGACTGTCTTTGGAGAAGCTCCCGCCGGAAGACCCCGCATCCCGTTGTCCGGAGAATGGAAGGTCAAAAATGTTGGAAAGTCCGAAGACGGATCTTCAGAGAAATGGGAGGCCAAGCCCTTCCAGCTTCCCGGGACGCGAAGTCTCCCCAAAGACAAGAACGGGCTTTGCCTGGAACGCAAGATTGAGATACCTTCGGACTGGAAAGGCTCCCGTGTCGTTGTCCATATTGGACACCCGTTCTTTACTGCGGAAGTGCAGGTGAATGGTGTTCGCGCGGGAGAGATTCCGGGTTATGGAGGGGAACTGGAGATCTCCGCCCATCTCCGGTGGGACGGAAGTGATACTGTCAGCTTACTCTTTCCCCGAGAAGGAGGAACCTTCATGGCGGGTGACAAATGGGCGTCGAAGGTTGTCGCCTCCCTTCCCGAGGGTGAACGGTCCAAGGTTGGTGTGATTGGGCTTCCCGATACGATATATATGGAACGGCAGCCCAAAGAGATCTTTGTATCCGATGTCTGGTACCGCACGTTCACGCGCAAATCCGTCAGGATCGAGCCGCAGATAATGCTCCAGACTGCACGGCCGATCCGAGATGTCCGTGCATGCGTAGCCTTCTATGAAGATGGCAAGGCGGAGCCTTCACTGAAGGCTGATTTCAAACTTGGCGACATTCCGGCAGGAGAATCCCAGCACACTCTTGCAATACCGGCGAAGACACTCAAGCTGTGGAGTCTGCGCGAGCCGAACCTCTACTGGGGGCAGGTGACACTTCTGGACTCCTCGGGCAAGGAGCTGGACCGCTCCGTTCCGGTCAATTTCGGCGTCCGGGAGTTCTGGATTCAGGGCAGAGACTATTACCTTAACAATCAGAATGTCAACTTCACTCTTGACGCTTATCTGTTCCCGAAAGTGGAGGACGCCTTGAAGGCCGGAGTCACTCTCACGTATTCGAAGCATGCGGCAAACGGGGTCAACCTCATCCACGACAACGAAAGTGAGGCTATGACCTGCGACCGCATTGGAATGGGGTACATATCCTATGGTGTCGGCGTGGGGTACAGCTCCCCCGATCTGACGAATCCGGCGATTCTGTCCTCATACAGGGTGTGGGTGCAGGCGCATCTGCGGAAGTTGCGCAACCATCCGAGCATACTTTTCTGGGTGCTCTCCACCAATCTTGTGGGAGGGGACACTTTCAATCCTGTGACTATCGGGCGTTCAACCCACATGCGGTCGAACCATTCCCTCTCGGCACTCTCATATTCCGAGCACCACAAGGCCGACGACACACGTCCGTCCTTCCACCATTCAAGCGCCGGAACAGGGGACATGGATACTGGAAACATCTATTTCAACCATCTGCCGCTTCAGTCAGTGGAGGACTGGATGAGCGCATGGAAGGAAAAAGGGGACCGACCTTATTTTTTCATCGAATACATGGGTTGCCCGCTTGTCGTAGACTATTTCAAAAGCAACAACAAGCCTCCGGAGGTCAGCTACGCCACCGAATACGCAGCCAGGCTATCCGGAGACAGGGCATATAAGGATGAAACTGCCGCTTATCTTAACTACAGCACCCATACGGTGCCCCGGCTCAAATCGCATTGGGATTACGACCCTCTCGGCGCCTGTCCGCTTCTTGTAGAGCAGCTACGGAAGGCGATTCCCCAAACGTATCTTACCTGCCGCTATTACGGTGTCCCTGCAGATTTATGGGTGTTCCCTCCTAAATTGAAGAAATTTCCATTGAATGACGATCCCTTTCTATTGGCGGACAATGAGCTCGTGCAAGTCGCCACCGATGTCCTGAGACCGGACTGCTTCTGGATCGGCGGGCCGGCGGATGAATGGACGTCTAAATCCCATCAGTTCCGCCCGGGCGAGACTATCGTGAAAAGCGTTCTCTGCATTCATGACCAGCCTTACAAGAGCGAAGCGACAGTCAAGTGGGAGGCCAAGCTGGCCGATAGTCAGACTATCATTGGATCGGGAATTCAAAAGAGCATCCTCGATCCATGGTCGAGAACTGCGATACAGTTCCAATTCAAAGCGCCTGAAAATAAATCTAATTCGCCGATGAAATTGGAAATAAAGGCGCTTGTAAGCGGAGTAAAGGGGTTGCCTGACATCGTGTTGGAGCCGTTCCTCTGCACCGTATGGCCGCAGCAAGAGCAGGCAAAGGCGCCGGATGTCTCCGGGGAAATCTTCACCATCATCGATCCGGAGGGAAAGACTATCGCCGTTTTGGAGAAGGCCGGGATTAAATTGCGGCAATTCGACCAGAAGGGCTCAAAGCCGCAAACACTCATCATTGGACGTCGCGCACTGCGGGATATGACCAATCTGCCGTTTTCCGCAGAGGATGTGTACAAGGGGATGAGAATTCTCATTTGTGAACAAAACTGTGGCGACCTGGAGAGGATGGGGTTTAGGACAGAAGATCATTGCCCGCGCAATGTCTTTGTACGCTCAGCTTCCCATCCGTTAATGTCAGGACTCTCTGACGACGCGCTTCGCGACTGGAACGGAAGCTCCACACTTCTTCCATGGGGGCCTGAAGGCGATACCACCAAGACTCCCATTTCACGCAGAAC
>JBAZRS010000523.1:0-4227 GCA_041662825.1 Victivallales bacterium
GACGACAACTTCCAGCGCCAGGCGCGCGCAATTGAGCTTGCGAAAAAGAAGAACGTCCGGCCGGTGACAATCGCACTCGCATACGTACTCTGCCAGCCGTTCCCCACATTCCCGCTCATCGGGCCCAGGGAACTGTCTGAAACCAAGAGCTCTTTCGAGGCGTTGACAGTCGATCTGACGCCGAAAGAACTCAAATGGCTGAATCTGGAAATATGACAAGAATGGATGGTTGGATTATTGGATGACTGGATGGCTGGAAATGTTATTTCAAGGCGGATTTAGGTTGAGATAATTTATTTTTTTGTTTTCTCAAACCCAATCATCCTAGCATCCATCAACCCCCACAACAATAAAAGGGAAATTCACATGGATATCAGAGTTAGATTCGCCCCGTCGCCGACGGGTCATGTTCACATCGGAAACATAAGGACCGCCATCTTCGACTGGCTCTACGCCAGGCATTCAGGGGGGAAATTCCTCCTGCGCGTCGAGGACACTGACCGTGAACGCTCGACACAGGCCGCCATCGACACCCTCCTCGAATGCATGCAATGGCTCGGACTTGACTACGACGAGGAGATTTTCTACCAGAGCAGAAACGCCCAGGCGCATGTCAGCGCCGCCGCAAAGATGCTCGAGACCGGAAAGGCATACCGCCCAAAAGTCTCAGGCCCTGAACCGGCGCCGGTCATTTTCAGGCTGCCTTGGGACACTGACAGCAATCCCGACGTGAGGATAGCCGGAAACGCTGAAATCATCACAGATCCGTCGGTGCCGGTGAAAATCAGCAGTTCGGGTATCCATTTCTCCCAGCTGAACGAGAAAGGCAAGTCAACCGAGAGATCCTCCTCGCTTGCCGGATTTCACAGGCTGACAATCCTCGACGCCGCAGGCGAATGCATCTTCGAAATTGAGAAGGAGATTGAGAACATCTTCAGGAAGGATGCTTCATTCGAAATTGCAAATTCCGCAAAACTGGTCTTTCAGAGGCGCGAAATCGTATTCAAGGACATCATCAAGGGCGAGCTTGCAAAACCCATGGACGGCATGAAGGACCTTGTGATAGTCCGCGGTGACGGCACGCCGGTCTTCCATCTTGCAAATGTCTGTGACGACGTTGAACAGAAGATAACCCACATCATCCGGGGCGACGACCATGTCGAAAACACTTACCGCCACATCTTCCTTTTCCAGGCGATAGGCTTTCCCGTGCCGATCTACGGGCATCTTCCGATGATAGTGAACCAGGCGGGAAAACCGTACAGCAAGCGCGACGGCGACGCATATGTCGGCGATTTCAGGAGCAAGGGCTATCTGCCGGATGCGCTGTTCAACTATCTTTCGCTGCTCGGTTGGTCGCCCGGCGACGACCGCGAGAAAATGACAAGGCGGGAGATCATTGATGCGTTCACCCTTGAGCGCGTGAAAAGCTCTTCGGCCCAGTTCGACGTCAACAAGCTTGGAAACATGAACGGCCAGTACATGGCTGAAATGGATCCCGCCAAATTCATCGAGGAGACCTGGAAGGTTGCTGAAACCCAGGGCTGGACATCGGGAATTGACCGGGTCAGATTTGCGAAAGTCGCAAATTTGATGCAGTCGAGGATGAAGCTTTTCCCGCAGGTGAGCGCCTGGAAGTATTTCTTCTTCGACGAGTTCGAAAGGGATGAAAAGGCATTCGCAAAACTGAATGCCGACAGGAAGTCCCTGGATGCGATAAAATATGTTTTCGAGAGTCTTTCATCAGGTTCCGAGTTCACCTTGGATTCCATTCAGAAATCCATACGCGAGGCTGAAAGTCTGAACGGTATTCAAGAGGGTAAACTCAACCAGCCGCTGAGGATTGCATTGACAGGGCAGACGACAGGGGCCGGAATCTATGAGACGGCGGAGATGCTGGGAAGGGACAAAACATTGAAGCGCCTGAAAAGTTTCAGCGCCTAGCCTGACTTTAATACCAAGTTGCAATCAAAGAGCACGTCAGCGGAGTGACGTGGCTACAACAAATCCGGGCTGTAGCCGCGTCACTCTGCTGACGCGTCCCTTTACCAATGAATGCAACTCGGTATAAAATGTAATGTGCGCTGACATCTGTCGGCCGCATGCCGTATTAAAAACAAAAAACCGCCGGAGTTTTAAACTCCGGCGGTTTCTTTTCAACTTGATTCGGCGCAGTCTATTTCACAAAAGATGAAAAATCCTGGGCTGCAGTCTTCAGTTCGCCGAGGACATCCGCCCCCGGGAGGAACTCCATTCCCCAGAATCCGCTGTATCCGGCATCCGAGACTTTCTTCACTATTTCCCTGTAGCGGATCTTGCCGTCTGGAAGAGGTATCGTCCTTTTGGGGCTTTCTGCGACATGGATATGGGCGACAAGACCGAGGTTGCCGACAATGTCCTTCACCGAGTCTTCACCCATTCTTTCCATGTGGTAGATGTCGTAGAGGACTTTCAACGAGGGCGAATTGAACTTCTTCGCTATTGTAAACCCGTATGCCGAATTGTCAGCCTGGTAGTCTGCATGTTCGAAAGAGTTTAGCATTTCGAAGATGAGCGTGACTCCGGCCTTTGACGCGTCCCCTATCACCTTTTCAATTCCGGTGATGCAGTTTTTGATTCCTTCGGCGTCGGGCTGTCCCTCCCTGTTTCCGCTGAAGATGATAACATATGGGATTTTCTCCTTTTTCGCTTCGCTGATCGTGTTCCGGATCTGCGGGAGGAGTTCCGCGTGGTTTTCAAGCCTGTTGAGGCCTTTCGTCATTCCCGGTGCACCCATGTTGATGATTTGAAGTCCGGCGTCGCGGGCGGCCTTCATGTTCGCGGGAGAAGTCATTTCCACGGCTTCATATCCGATCTTGCGGAGTTCGCTGTAATACTTTTCAGGGGTGAGACCTGATTTCGCGACATAACTCCAATCCGCCGCACTGAATTTGATCTTTTTCATGAAATATCTCCTTGTTTTTAAATTACCATTTGAAAAGAATGCCGATTGTCTCATTGCGCTTTGTATTCGCAGTGTCGTACGCCTTCTGATACTCTTCAGCCTTGAACTTGTGGGTTATCATACCCTTAAGGCTGAATCTGCCCTTGAGCGCGAGATTGAAAAGCAGGCTGATTATCTTCTTCGAGTCCCAGTCCGGGGTTTCATGGCAGTCGTGCGCCGCTACGATGGTGAGCCCCTTGTTCATCACGTCGTGGCTGAGGCATTGCTTCGAAGGGCTTCCGGTGTCTCCAAGTATCACAATCCTTCCGTATTTTTTGGCGGCCTTGAAACATTCAGGGAAAACCATGTGGTGTCCGGTGCTGTCGATTACAATGTCGGCCATATTGCCGTCGGTCAGTTTTGATATTTCAGGAATCGCCTCCGTAATCCCCTTGGCTATGACAAAGTCGGCACCGCCTTTTAGCGCGTGCTTGAGCCTCATGGCAAACGGATCCACGCAGATTATCTTCCCCACCCCGGCTGCAGCAGCCCAGCGGACAGTCATCTGCCCTATCGGCCCCGCGCCGACTACGACCAGAGTTTCTCCGAGCTTGTAGTTTGCGGACCGCGCGCCCATCGCCGCGATTTTAGCAAGTGCGAACCATGACGCCTCCTCGTCGGATATCCCTTTGGGGATGCTGAAGCATCCGTCGGCGGCAACAACATGTTCCGATGCATGGCCTGAACGGCATACAATCCTGTCGCCCTTCTTGAGGGTCTTGACATCTTTTCCCAGCTCCTTTACGACGCCCACGGCCGCATATCCGGGATAA
Source organism: Victivallales bacterium (assembly GCA_041662825.1). Lineage (GTDB taxonomy): Bacteria > Verrucomicrobiota > Lentisphaeria > Victivallales > GWF2-50-93 > GWF2-50-93. The sequence goes on from JBAZRS010000523.1 coordinate 3,757, forward strand.
AACGGATATTTGACCCAGTTGTCCCAGCCGGTTCCCGGATCAAAAAGCCTGTTGAGGACGATGTTCTCGGTTCCCGTGCTCATAAGCGAACAGGTTGTCTTGACAAGCACTTTTCCTTCACCGGGCTTGCCGGCGTCGAATTTTTCAAAGCCGATCTTGCCTTTTCCATTGAAGACGATTCTTTTCCCCATGACTTCTGCCTCCACGTTAAGATTTCATATTCGTAGATTTGATTTACTAGCGTCAAACTATATTTTAAAGGCGCACCACGTTCAATTGCTATATTCGGCTCTTTATTCCCATATCCGGCTATTTATAGATTGCAGGTTTCATATGAAAAACAGAAAATTCACCGGGGGCAAGTTCATCACCGCATTCAGGAATTCGATCCCCCGCGGCAACAAATGCCCTTACCACAGCCACGACTTCGTGGAAATCGTCTATCACCTGAAAGGATCCGGCAGCACCTCG
>JBAZRS010000524.1:0-4209 GCA_041662825.1 Victivallales bacterium
TTTTGCCTGAGCTGTGAGCGCCCCCTTGGCATCAAGAAGCGCCTGCGCCCCTTCAATCTTGGTCTTTTCAGCACATAAGGGCCATTTATTTTCAGCCGCAGTTTTGCCCATTCCTTTCATCTGATTGAAAACCCTTGTGTTTTCCTTGTCCGGATCCATTCCCGGCTTCCATTTGTTTTGTCCGGAAAGCAGGACAAAGAACAATATGCTCTTACAGCCGGCCCTGATCCCCTCCCAAGTCTGCCATTTGATTTCAGCGGGTGAAGGCATTTTCCAATGGACATAGGTTCCCGGTTCAACAACGGTATTCCCGTTTTCATCATATGACCAGAGCCCCCAGTATTCGCTGAAGGCCTGCGGCATTAACCATGCCTTTTTGCCGTTCTTCTCAGCTAATTCGACAAGAGCCGAAACCGCCCCACGGCATGATCGCTGTGAAGCTGATGACGGGTTCGGGATGTTTGGCGAACGATTCCCTCCGAAATGGTATATGTCCGAGCAAACGACTGGCAGTGTTGTTTCAAGCGCATATCCCTCTGTTTGCTGTGTCATCGAAACAAGGATGCAATCCCTTTCAGGATCAGCCTCCCTCATTATCCTGTTCCAGGATTCCATCTGCTGGATCTCGTTAAGTTTCGGCTCATCCTTCAAAATGTAACCGGCTACTGCTTTATTCCCTTTGTATTTTTCTGATGTTTTCAACGCCGTAGCCCGGATATCCCCAATCCTGCTAAAACCATTGTATGAATATCCTACAAGACCGGCATTGAAGAGAACCTTCAAGCCATTTTTTTCAGCTAACCTGGATATGTTTTCAGTATCGCTCGGGCAGTTGACAAACCATATGATGTTGCAATGCAGGTCGTTTTTCAGAACCTTCATCGTATCATCAACAAATTGCCAGAGTTCCTTTCCTGATTCCTTGGCACTTGGCTCTGTTCTTTCCCAGGGCCAGTAGACACCGCGTCCTTGTATATCTGTGAGACGACAGGCAGAAGATTCATCCTGCCCCGCAGATTTTTCACCGGCAACACATGCGACAGCCATAGATGCAATAAGACACATTCCGGCGCAGCACTTCGCAATCTGATTAACTTTCATAACCAACCTCCTTAAATTAGGCGGCCAGGGGCCGCAACTTTAATAATTTGAACATCGGACTTCCAACTTCGAATGTATTCAATTTTAATTCGATGTTCAGTGTTGAATGTTGGATGTTCAACTCTTTGAAATTCCTATGCGTCCAATTACTTTAAATTTTTCCGGATGGAAAAATTTTATAAGCCAGATGCTTGAGCGTGTTATCAGCAATTTCCCCAAGCTGTTTTGATGAAGACCTCGTAGTTCTTCCGCATCTGCGGTGATATTACATCCTCGTACGGGCCGGCACTCGGCGAAATTATCAGCCGTTTCCCCCTGCACTCGGCGAGCACATCGAGCACAGCCTGCTCCATTTCCTTTCCAGTAAAGGATCTGAAACAGTCATACTGGATGTTGCCTATCAGTGTGATTTTATTCTTTGTCGCGGCGAACGCCTCCGCAAAGGTGCAGTTCCCTATGGGCGGAGCTTCAATTGTGTGCAGTCCGTCGGCACCCATTTCCAGGAAATCGGGAAGTATCTCCTTTATCTGCCCGTGATAGTGCTGGATGGATTTTGCTCCGGAATTCCGGATCATGGAAATAAGTTCCTTGCCGTATGGAACTATCCAGCTCTGGAAAGTCGAACGGCTCAGGAGCGGCGGACTCGCCAGTTCGCTACCGACCAGGAAATATGTTTCGGCAAGTTTCTTCTCAAGGCAAATCGAATAAACTATCCTGTAATGTTCCATCGCCCTGTCCAGGAAATCCTTCACGAGATCCGGACATGTCAGCGACCATATTGCGTATTCCTCCAGCTCGGATGAATGATAAAGGCGGGAGACGGGTTCGCCGAGATCGAGCATCATACTGCCCAGTTCTTCGGGGAATCCAGCTCTCTCAAGGAGATATTTCTCAACCTGATCTTTCAATTCCTCCTCGATACGCCGGCGGTTCACGTTCATGGGAAGAGAGCAATAGAATGCCAGCTCATCCTCGTTCTTGATCAGCTTGCTGACCGTCGTCTTATCCTTCCCGTATTTTGTTTCCGATACGAGTTGACGGCCTTTGTATTCAATAACTGTTTTTGATATTTTCGTACAGTCTTCGGTAAAGGCCTTGCTCTCAATCCTGACCTCGGGAGCGAAAAGTCGCGGCCAAATACCCCTGCGATCCAGTGTGATCGCGTATTTTTCTGCCATCGCGACGATGTCTTTGTAGTGCGGATTGTTCCTCACGTCGGTGTAATAACCGGTCTTGTGATAAGGGAAAAGCAGCCAGACGGGAGTCCTGTCGGTCTCCCGGCCTTCAAGAGCCGCAAACAGTCTCTCACGGGCATTCATGAAATTACATGCTCCTTTAAAGTAACTCGGGCTTTCCAGCCCGAGATTTTTGAATCCAAGACCACAGACAAGAATGTCTGTGCTACTCAGAACAGCTCTTACGAGCTTGACTACCAACAAATTCTAATTCTGGAATTAGTTTGTAGCTTGTCACGCCGTAGTTTCTTAACATAGGCGGATCAATGTCGTAAGACATGTTGGCTTTAATCTGTTTTTTTCCCTCAATAACGGGCTGGAAAGCCCGCCTTACTTCAACATATCAATTAATTCACCGAGGTGTTTCTCGTAAACGCCGCGCGGTGTCGTCTTATTTTTCACGCAGACAGCCGCCGCCATACCGACGACTTCGCCCATCATTCCGGTTGTACGCATTACCCGGACTGTCCCGAGTGCCACATGCGTCACACTGATGTTTCTCCCCGCCATGAAAAGGTTTTCGACATTCCTGGAGTAGAGAGTCCTGTAGGGTATGGGATACGGTTTTATCGGGATATGCACTGCAATTGAACGGAATTCCTTTCCCGGAAAATCCTTTGAATTCTTTTCTTGTGGATAGTGGAGATCTATTGTCCAAGTCGTGACAACGCAGGCGTCGGAGAAGTCTTTTGCCTCCTGGATGTCCTGCTGCTGCAGCACGACATCGCCCATGAGGCGTCTTGATTCCCTTTTCCCGGCGACATATGCGAGCCACGAAAGATCGCTGTTTGCGAATTTCGCAGAGTCCGAACTTTTGTTTTTCATAAAAACCCAGTTTCCGTAGACGACACGGAGGCCGTAGTCTCGGACAAACTCGAACTCCTTAATCTGGTCGCGGTTCATTCCGGTTTCCCAGTCCCACTCGCCCATTTTCACCTTCTGGGCGGTCTCATCGTTGAACTGTACGGCCCACGGGCATTCCGGAAAATCCACCGCCCGTTTTCTTTCCTCCGAGTACCACTGGACTGAAGAGCCCATAGTCATCTTGTCGCCTTTCTCCGGCGCAATCGACTCGCATGTTTCATTTTCCCCTTCACGTCCCATCCGGAATTCGGCACCTGCAAGGAAACCGAGAGTTCCGTCACCTGTGCAGTCGGCGAATAGAGTCGCCTTGAAACTCAGTTCTCCTCCTGTTCGGATGTCTTTGCCGATGACAGCAGATATCTTGTCCCCTTCCTTTTCGACTCCAATCGCATGGGTGTTGAGGAAAAGAGATATGTTTTTCTCGGCTTTTACAGCTTTCATTTTCTTTTCATCTTCATACGTCTCCGGCGGTTGGGCGTTGCCCTGCTTTAGAGGCCCTATCTCCTTCACGATTGTCCCGAGCTTGGGATAAGGGGGCAGATTTATTCCCCCGCCGAGATGGACGCGCACTTCAGAACTGTTGTTTCCGCCGAGAACCGGACGGTCGTGGAGGAAGGCGACCTTCAATCCCGAACGCGCACCTGAAATAGCTGCGCATTCTCCGGCGATTCCCCCGCCGACAACAACAAGGTCATAAGAACCCGCATCTACAGGCATGTCCGGCAGCCCAAGCGCCCTTTTCCTGAAAGTCGCGAGTTCCGCAGCATTCTCGGGCGCTGCGAACTTCGCATCTGAACAGAACAGGATCGCATCGCATCGCCCGTCGAAGCCGGTGAGATCACGCAGGGACACCTTCACTTTTTTGTTTTTTATATCAACAGTTCCGCCATCCTGCCAGTGCCATTCAGCGCCTTCTGTACCGAAAACGGTTTCTAGGGTTTTACCGTCAACTGCAATCTGGAATTTGCCTGGAGCCCCGGGTGCATTCCACTGTGCAACCCAGTCTTTT
>JBAZRS010000525.1:0-4204 GCA_041662825.1 Victivallales bacterium
TTTCAGCGAGGTGGCCGCGATTTATCCGATCACTCCCTCTTCTACAATGGGGGAATACGCAGACGAATGGGCAAGTCAGGGAAAGAAGAATCTTTTCGGAAAACCGGTTAACATTGCCGAGATGCAGTCCGAGGCAGGCGCCGCAGGCGCAGTCCACGGCTCACTCAGCGCCGGAGCGATGACAACCACCTTCACCTGTTCACAGGGACTCATGCTGATGATCCCGAACATGTACAAGATCGCAGGAGAAATGATTCCGACCGTATTCCACGTTTCAGCCCGTTCGCTGGCATGCCAGTCGCTCTCCATCTTCGGAGACCATTCGGACGTCATGGCTGTCCGTCAGACAGGATTCTCCCTCATGTCAGCAGTTTCCATCCAGGAGACAATGGACCTTGCACTGGTCTCCCACCTCGCAACACTCAGGACACAGATACCCTTCCTCAACTTCTTCGACGGTTTCAGGACATCGCATGAAGTCCAGAAAGTCTATGACATCAGCTATGAAGACATGATGAAGCTTGTCGAGCCCGAATACATCGAGCGGTTCCGCAACCGCGCACTGAAACCTGAAAACCCCTATATCAAGGTTGCCGCACAGAACCCGGACGTTTATTTCCAGGGTCGCGAAACCACAAACAAACAGTATGCCGACTGTCCTTCGATCGTTCAGGAATACATGGACAAGGTTGCCAAAGTTATCGGCCGCCAATACCATCTTTTCGACTACTACGGTGACAAGAATGCTGAAAATATAATTGTCTCGATGGGCTCAAGCTGCGAAACAATCGAAGAAACAATCGACTATCTCAACAAGAACGGCTACAAGGTCGGCCTCATCAAAGTCCGCCTCTATCGTCCGTTTGCGGTCGAAGCCTTCCTCAAGGCGATTCCTGCGAGCGTCAAGAAGATAGCAGTCCTCGACAGGACCAAGGAACCCGGGTCAATCGGCGAGCCTCTCTTTATGGATGTAGTCACAGCCCTCCAGGGCAAAGCAATCAAGGTCATCGGCGGTCGCTACGGGCTTTCCAGCAAGGAGTTCACCCCTTCCATGGTCAAGGCCGTATACGATCACCTCAAAGGCAAATGCACCCACAACTTCACTGTCGGCATCATTGACGATGTCACAAATCTCTCCCTCCCGGTAACAGAGCAGATAAATACTGAACCTGCGGACACTTTCGGCTGCATGTTCTGGGGACTCGGTTCGGACGGAACAGTCGGTGCAAACAAGGAATCAATCAAGATCATCGGCGACAACACCGACATGTTCGCGCAGGGATATTTCGTATACGATTCAAAGAAGTCATACGGTATCACCGTCTCCCATCTGCGTTTCGGGAAAAGCCATATCCGCTCACCCTACCTTGTCTACAACCCGAGCTTCGTCGCCTGCCACAATCCGGCCTATATCGGACGCTTTGGCATGCTCGCCGGAATCAAGGAAGGCGGCGTATTCCTTCTCAATTCGGAATTCGACAGCGCACATGTCTTCAACCACCTCAGCGAAGATATCCAGAAGACGATCATCGCCAAGAAGTTGAAGTTCTACAACATCGACGCCCTCAAGATTTCCGAAAAGGCGGGTCTCGGCGCCAGGATCAACACCGTCATGATGACGGCGTTCTTCGCCATATCCGGAGTCCTTCCCAAGGATAAGGCGATAGAGCTTATCAAGACCTCAATCAAGAAGGCCTATGGTAAAAAAGGCGAGGACGTAGTCAAGAAAAACTGGGAATGCGTGGATGCCACGACTGCGGCCCTGGAGGAAATCAAAGTCCCGGTAAATATCACAGGTTCGGTCAAACCTGCGAAACTCATTGCCGACGACGCCTCCGCTTTCGCAAAAGACGTCATCAAGCCCCTCATGCACATGCAGGGAGATTCAGTTCCAGTTTCTAAAATGTCATTCGACGGCGCAATCCCGTCCGGCACCGCAGCCCTTGAAAAACGCTGCATCGCGCCGCGCGTCCCGAAATGGGTGTCGGAAAACTGCATCCAGTGCAACATGTGCGTAATGGCATGCCCGCACGCAGTTGTCCGCGCCAAGCAGATCGCCCCTGCGAACCTCGCAAACAAGCCTGCTTCTTTCAATACGGTGAAGTCGAAGACAAAGAACGACAAGAACCTCGACTACAAGATCCAACTCTATGTTGAAGACTGCACAGGCTGCGGGGTCTGCGTTGAGACCTGCCCGGCGAAAAACAAGGCCCTGGCATTCTCGACTCTTGAGGAAGAACGGGGGAAGGGCGAAGTAGAGAACTACAAGTTCTTCGATGCGCTCCCCGAGAACGTTCTTGACGGTGCAAGCGAAGACACTGTAAAAGGCGCGATGTTCAAGAAGCCGCTCTTCGAATTCTCCGGCGCATGCGCCGGCTGCGGAGAGACGCCTTATGTCAAGATGCTCTCCCAGCTCTTCGGCGAGAACATGGTTGTCGCAAATGCCACCGGCTGTTCCTCCATCTACGGTGGAACATTCCCGACCGTACCTTATTGCAAGAGCAAGGAGGGCCGCGGTCCGGCATGGGGCAACTCTCTTTTTGAGGACAATGCAGAATACGGATATGGAATGCGGCTGGCTGTCGACAGCAACCGTTCCATCCTCAAGATGAATGTGGAAAACCTCCTGAAGCTTGGAACTACCGCCGAACTCAAGTCAGCGCTTGAGAAAGCCCTTACCCTCTGGGAAATCAGGAAACCGGAAGCTGTCGCAGCACAGGACGAAGTTAAGAAAGCGATACCCGCGGCTCTCAAACAGGCCTCCGGAGAAGCCAAAAACATGACTAGGAAAATACAGGAGCTCCAGGATTATTTCATTGACAAGAGTGTCTGGATAATCGGCGGCGACGGATGGGCCTATGACATCGGGTTCGGCGGCCTTGACCATGTTGTCGCACAGAACAAGAACGTCAACATCCTCGTCCTTGACACAGAGGTATATTCGAACACCGGCGGTCAGGCTTCCAAGTCAACCCCCATCGGCGCAGTTGCGAAATTCGCAAACGCAGGTATGAGGCTTACAAAGAAGAACCTCGGGTTCATGTGCATGAGTTACGGTTATGTCTATGTCGCATCGATCGCGATGGGTGCGAACAGGCAGCAGACACTCAAGGCATTCCAGGAGGCGGAAGCCTACAACGGCCCTTCTATCATCCTTGCATATTCCCCGTGTATCGCACACGGAATAGACATGATGAAGTCGCAGACCGAGGAAAAGCGCGCGGTTGAAGCCGGCTACTGGCCGCTCTACCGTTACAATCCCACACTTGAAAAACCGTTCGTATGGGAGACTAAGGAAGCCATCTCAAGCTATCAGGAGTTCATCAAGAGCGAAGGCCGTTACAAGTCTCTGCTCAAGACCGCTCCGCTCGAGGCCGAGGGCCTCTTCAAACTGGCGGAAGACGACGCGAAGAGACGCATGAACTTCTACAAGAAGCTCGGGGAAATCATGTAATAATTTTTCTCTGCGAGGAAAATTAAACAACAAATAGCAAAGCGGCGCAATAAAATGCGCCGCTTTTTTTTATGTAGCACAGGCGTCTCGCCTGTGTCTTTTCATAATCCCACAGACAGAAATGTCTGTGCTACCCAAGCAAGCAGGAACTTACCGCATCGCAAGGCTTTCTCATCCAGACTGGGCCATAGATTAAATTCCACAACTTAAGATGTTGACAGGATAACAGGACTTTTCACGATATTTAATTCTGTTATTTCCCTTTTTCTCACATTAATTTTCTCTCTATCCCGTAGGGATAAGGCAATATAGCCTGTGGTTTCAACCACAGGTAGCTCATACACACCCCATCCGTCTTGAAGAGACGGAGTTATTTTTAAGGACCAAATCCAAAAACATGGATACACTTCGTCCCTTCAGGACGCAATCATCATGATCATAGTTCCTATGGTTGAAACCATAGGCTATATTACTGCATGCTTTCAGCGTTAAATTTAACATAAACATTTTATCCAAGGCTAAAATACAATTTCCTATACGATCAACTTACGCAAGCTTCCCACTTCGATCTGCGAGCTACGAAGGACAGGAAAGCTTGCCACGAGAGTCACGTAATACGTGTCAACGTGGTCACGTGATACTCCAACTTTTGAAATGGGCTCCATAGACAAACTAAAGTTTGAACTTGATATTTGCTTCCCCCGACTCCCGAACTTACGCACTTCCGAACTTCCCGAACTTCCTGACTCT
>JBAZRS010000526.1:0-4198 GCA_041662825.1 Victivallales bacterium
CATCGTCTTCGCGGCTTAAGGCGATCATGGACTGGAAAGCGGAACGCAATGATTCACTGTAAGGTCTGTCTGTATGGTGGGAAGCTCCAGAAACGGAACCGTTCTTCACCATGTAATATGCTATTCTCAGATAATCCGGTTTGGCGACCAGGCAAAGGAATTCATGATCCGTGTTCCAGCTCTGCAACTCCCATGAGTTCGGAATGCTGCACTGCATGTCGCCGGCTTTCGCCTGAATTGCGGAGACCCCAGATTTCAAGGGCAGCGTTATAAGTTTTGAGCCGGACAAGACGGTATTGATGCGCAACATCGGTATGTTGATGGCCCTTGGCGGAGTCGAAGGTCCGATGCACGGGAAGAAAATCCTCTTCAGCGGCAACTTGTCTTTAAGATAAGCCAGTTTTTCCAGAATCAGTTCTTTGCTTTCTTTTAAATCCATAAAATATAACATTCTGCATATATATGATCGTTTTTCAATATTCCGTTCGCCGGTTTACTAGGATATAATCAATATAGTTGAAGAAAATATTATAACAAATAGACCTAGATGCCAAATCGAAAAGGAGTGTGGAATCATGAATCTCACGGGAATGGATAAAGAGGGTTTTGGAAAGTTGAAATCGATGTTCACATTGATTGAGCTCCTGGTTGTCGTGGCTATAATTGGGATCTTGGCATCGTTGCTGCTGCCCGCCCTTTCAAAAGCCAAGTTGATCAGCAAATCTACGGCCTGTGCCAGCAATCTGCGGCAGATCGGCATTTGCATGGGGCTTTACGAGAGTGATTTTGGATATGCCCCAGTCAACGTTAAATGGGGAACCGCCAACATAAGATGGTGGGATCTATTGGCGCTTAATTATGCGACAGCGGGTTCAGGCCTGCTTTTCGGGGATAAATATAAGATTTTCAATTGCAGCGAGATAAATGTTCTGCCGGTGAACCAGCCATGGGGATATTTGAGCAACAGCCACATTGCCCCGGATATAACCAGCACCCCGAATATGTATCCTTTGCGTGCCATGAAGACACCTGAAAAAACAATTTATGTGATGGATGGCACCAATACCGTTGTGCATATGCGAAACATATGGTTTCACATCGAGCCACCGTTTGCCGTTGGTGGAGATACCGGAGGATGTCTTCCATACAGAAGGCACCCTGGAGGAACATACGGGTCAATTAACATGGTTTTTTTGGACGGGCATATAGAAGCCAAACCTCCAAGGATGTATAAGGATTCAACGAACAACTCCACCGGCCCTTTCGGCAATAAGCCTTGGCTGTACGGGTATTAAGCCAGGGCAAAAGCCCTTTGTGTACAGGCAGGAATTTCAAAGGGTTGAACATCCAACATTGAACATCGAACATTGAACATTGAATTAAAAAATAATTCATTCGAAGTTGGATGTTGGATGTTCAGTGTTCGATGTTCAGATTATTAAAGTTGCGGCCTGCAGCCGCCTAATTTAAGGAATACATGCTTGCTCCCGTAGGCTGGAAAAAACAGACTTGCCCTTCTCCGCATTTTCAGCATTGATAAGCATGAATTTATTTTTATGGGCAACTATATTAATCACAAAGTAAAGGTTATTCGATGAAATGGTTTTATCTCCTGTTCTTGCTCATGATGTCTGCCGGAAATAGCCGCCTGTTTGCAGCTTCCCCTGAAAACGCGACCCCTCCTAAAACTGGAAATAATGCGGAAAAACTCATCCTGGAACCTCCGCTGTTGCCGATCAACGCGGAGTTGACACGGGAGGATCTGTTGCGGCGTTACTCCGTTCACTTTGTCCAACCCGGCGGCAAGCCGCGAGACATCTGGTATGAAGAGCCGGATGATAAAGGGGGATTCAGGAATCTGCCGTTCCGTACCGGGCAGCCGCAGTGGGTCATGCCTGTCGGAGCCGGAGATTTTTCCGCTATGGTATCCTTTGGCGAAGATGAACTGCATGTCCACCTGAGTAAAACCGATTTTCTCGCCCTCAACGTTTATGGCGGAAAGGATTTGCTGTCTCCGGGCCATGTTACCGTCAAGTTTGCCAATCTGACGATGAAAGACATATCATCCTTTGACCAGTGCATGGATCTGCTTGCCGGAAGCGTCCGCATCACCATTAATACTCCGGATGGTGTTTTACAGTGTGAAGTTTCCGGAGATCATAAAACCAATGCGCTTTTCATCGCCGTTGAAGATAGGCGTGGAAAACGCGGTGTTACCCAGGTCAGTTACGACAATTGGCGGGCCGACCCGGCCAATTACCGTCCATCACAAAGTTTCAAAGGCAATCTTGCTGAAATGATTGGAATCAAGGTCGGGGTTCAGGATTCGCTGATGTGGACGGAGCAGTTGTCCGCTTCAACCGGAATCGGATATGCCGTGGCCGTTGGAATCAAAAATCCGGAGCAGATAATCGCACGCCAGGAACTCAACTCCAAGGTCAGCCTGGAAACGCCGGAAGCGCGTAACGGTTTGTTTACCATTGTCATGACATGCGTTGGCACAAAAGGCCGGGAACCCTTGCCTGCAGCAGTGGCATTGCTGAAAAGCGTTATCGATGAGGATCCTTCAATCCGCCGGGAACGCCGGCTGGCCTGGTGGCGCGAATTCTGGAGCCGGAGCTTTATCGATTTGCGCGGCAGTCAGGATGCTGAATTCCTGACTCGCATCTGGCTGAGCACTCTCTACTCATACGCCTCTGTCGGTTACGGGCCCTTGCCGCCGAAGTTCAATGGCGGCGCCGGTTTGGTTTTCCGGGATCTCCGCCCGTGGGGAAAGGATTTCTGGTGGCAAAACACCCGGGAAATGATCTGGCCGATGGGGACCGCAAACCACATTGAGTTCGCAAAGCGATATCTTGACTTTTACGATGCCTGCTTCGACACAGTTAGAACGGAGAAGATTGCGACCGGAATCAACCTGCCGGAGACCATGCAGTTGGAGTCATATCCCGACCTGGGAAAGTTGCAACCGGAGAAACGCCAGCGTTCACTGAGTCCTTTTGCCGAACCTGATGAAGCCGACTGCATTAAATTCCTGGAATACCGTCTGGCCAAGAAAGGCAACTTGAAATCACACATTTTTTCCAGCACAGGAGAACTGGTGCAGCAATTGTTTGACTATGTCCAGTACACCGGTGACCGCGAATTCCTTCAACGTGTCGCCGCACCATGGCTGTATGAGGCTGCTCGGATGTATCTGTTGCTGCTGACATTGGAGCCTGACGGAAAATATCACCTGCGCTGTGTCAACGCCAATGAGACATATGTCAAAATCGACGATGCCGTCCCTGAACTCTGCGCTGTCGGCTACTGTTTTGGAATGGTGGTCAAACATGGACAGGAACTGGGTTATCCTCCGGAATTTATCGCGGCGGTTAAAAAGCGTTTTGAACATCTAGCTCCGCTGCCGACGGCTGACGACTGGAGCATCGATAGCAAGGACGGAAAAGTACTGGAAGTGCGGTCGGGCGACAAGATCTATCTTCCTGCAGATTTAAAGCCCGACCAGAAGAAGAGCAATTTTGAAGACAATGAAATGTATGTTGTCTTTCCATTCACCATGGATCGCAGCGAAGAGGAAGGAGTGCTTCGTCAACGCGCAATAGCAACTGACGCCCACAGGTTGCATGGCAGGGACGGAGGCGGCGGATGGTGCCCGTCACCGATTCAGGCGGCCCGCCTGCGCTTGCCGGACGCCTGCCAGCGCATTGTCAATCACGCCAGGAATTCCACTCCCTGGCCCTATGGTGGCGGAACCTCTCCGGGCGGACGGCTTTTCAAGGGCGGCAAAGGGACTGGAGCTCCGATGTTCGACGCTTCAGGTGTGATCATGACCGGCATTCAGGAAGCACTGCTTCAAAGTCAAGCGCCTGAACCAAGCGATGATTTACTGACCGGGGGACTAATCCGGCTTCTGCCGGCTATTTCGCCAAAGTGGTCAGGCAGTTTCAAGCTTCAGGCTCGGGGCGGATTTGACGTTGCTGCGGAATTCGCAGTCGGAAAAATAAGTCTGCTGCAGATCGTATCGAAACGCGGTTCCCCGTTAAAACTTGTCAATCCGTTCAGCGCAGCTTCAGTTACAGTCAACGGGGCCGCTCCGAAAATTTTCAGGACTGCCGTAATTTCCATCATCACGGCTAAAGATGACCGCATCGTCGTAACACCGGTGCCGTGAATAGCTGTCTTTGCACACAATATA
>JBAZRS010000527.1:0-4197 GCA_041662825.1 Victivallales bacterium
TTGACACCGGTTTTGGTCACATCAAAAGTTCCTCCTACATACGAGTCCATGGCGGCATTCCAGCCACCGGCATAGTTTTGGGTTATCGGGTTCGGCAGGGCGTATGGGAAATAATCATTATAGTCGTCCGTATACATGTGAAGGCCGGTGCCTATTTGTTTCTCATTGTTCAAGCATACGGCAGCTTTCGACATGTCCTTTGCGGATTTCAGGGCCGGCAGGAGCAATGCCGCCAGAATGGCGATTATGGCTATGACCACCAGGAGCTCAATTAAAGTGAATTTAATTGAGCGCGTCGCCCTGCGGGCTATGCCTTGGCAAGCCAGGAGCTCGATAAGTGTGAAATATTTTCTAAGTGAAAATATTTCACTTCTTGGGATTTTCATTTTTTCGCTCTGCATGCCATCCTCCCGCTTTGATTTTTAAACTATTATTGCTTTAGGGAACCTCTAATCATGCCGTTTTTCGCCTTGAACAGTAACATTATATAGCATTATGTCCCGATACACCATGTATTTTTTACTGTATCTCATGGACTTTTCACAGGTGCGCGCCTGATGAAATTTATCATTCGACAGTTAAAAGCAACCCGGCATTGAGCGGACTAAACACATTCATTTTTCCCCAGGCACAATGACAATTTGATACTGACTATTTTTTTAAATACGCCCTTCCCCCATGCAACTGGGGATATGCGCTACCACGGTGGTGTACGGGAGGCGCCTCGAATTCCAGTTCAATGACTGTTATGTTCGCAATGGGGTCGCGCAGTTTATCCGGACGCTGTGCGACGATAATCTGTCGGTCGGTCTGCTTGAATCCGATTTTCTTTCCGTCCGGAACTGTGCGGATCGCCTTCAGTTTTGTCTCGAATCCGCCAAATATCAGTTCTTCAGTCCATATCCACTGCCAGAAGTACAATTTGTTTCTGCGCTGAGTGAACTGTCCGGTCCCGCTTGCGCTTTGAAGGTTGCTGTAATCCAGTTTCCCGTATACGGCGGCATCTCCGTAGGCGGCAAGCCATTTCCCGACGGTCTTAAGAGGAACAACCGCTTCAGGCGGTACTTCGCCGTTGATCTTCGGTCCGATGTTGAGCAGCAGATTGCCCCCCTTGCTGCAAATCGTATGGAGCATCCGCAGTATCCCCTGGGCATTGTAGCTGTAAGGCTCCGCCTGTGCGCTGTCCAGATATCCCCAGCTGATCCTGTTGAATGTCATGCACGCCTCCCAGCCCCTGCCTGCGTCGGCTGCAGTCAGATGCTCCTCAGGCGTCGAGAAATCCTCATCCAGCTTCGACCTGTTGTTGATCAGTATTCCGGGCTGCAGTTCCCTTGCCGCCTGGTTCATCTCGAGGGAGCCCCAGCCCTCATGCGATTCCATCGGACGCGGGACATCGTACCAGAGAATGTCGATTTTGCCGTATTTGCCCCCGAGCAGCTCGCTCAGCATACCCTGCAGGAACAACTGGAAGCGGCGGCGCGCATCGGGATCGAATGCCGCACGCCACGAATCCGGATGGTGCCAGTCCATCAGCGAGAAATAGAGTCCGGGCCTTAACCCGAATTCCCGGCACGATGCGACGAACTCCTTCACAATGTCGAATCCGCCGGGACAGCAGTTCACCACGTTGAACGGATTGACCTTGCTGTCCCAGAGGCTGAAGCCCTCGTGATGGCGGGTCGTGAGCACCATGTACTTCATGCCGGCCTCCTTAGCCAGGGCCGCCCACTTGCGTGTGCAGCCGGGCTCGGGACGGAACTTGGAGGCGAGCTTCTCATATTCTTTCATGGGCCAGTTTTCAATCGCCATCACCCACTCGTTGCGTCCCAGCACGGTGTGAAGCCCGTAGTGGACGAACATCCCGAAGCGGGCGTCCTTCCACCAGTCCATGCGTTTCTCCCGGGTCGCCGCGATCCTCTCCTCATATACCGAACGACACATGATCTTTCCCATAGCCTTATCTCCCTTTACGTGAATATGCCTGTTACCGTACAAGCTGATTTACTAATCGTCTCGAATTAGAATAAAGACCCCAACGGGTTTATCCCGTTGGTGAATAAGATTGGGGGGCTAGGGCGAGCGCCACCTAGCCCCCCAATCTTATTCACCACCGACGCCCCCCGTCGCTAAGATGCTATGGCGGGCACAGCAAGGTCGGTGGGGTCTAAACAATTATACGACGATTAATAAGTATGGATAAAATATATGAAGATACGCCTGTCATCCATAGATAATTCACGGTTTAACATGGACTATTTACAGTTTTACGCAAGATGTCATTTCTTCCAACGCTGCATCCCGGCATAACCTCGGGACTTATCGCCTTTGCGTGAATATTTGACAATATGTCTGGAAGATGAAATGCTGTCAGATTACGGTGGCTTCTAAAACTCGATCAGGAACTTTGTGACTGCGCTCGGATTCCTGTCCCATTTTTCCAGGGCTTCTGCGGATTTTTCAAACGGGAAAACTTCCGTTATCACGGAGTCCACCGGGAATCTGCCCTGTTCAAGCATCCTTATCACATCGGCAAAATCCCCGAGCGCATTCCGCGAACCCCTGATGTCAAGCTCCTTCTGGATGAAATACTTCGTCTCGTACGACACCGGTTCCTTTGCGTATCCCACATAGACAACGCGGCCGCTGAACGCGACTTCGTCAACAGCCGCCCTGAAAGTCGAGGGAAGGCCGATGGCCTCGATAACCACGTCCGGTCCCGCTCCGGTGATCTTCTGCAGTTCATCGTGCAAATTCTGACGTGCCGAATTTATTGTGAAAGCCGCTCCGGACTTCCGGGCTATTTCGAGTTTCGCATCGTCAATGTCAGCCGCAATAACCTTCGCCTTCCTCCATGCCGAACCGGCGATTGCGCCCAGCCCTATCGCGCCGCATCCGAGCACCAAAACCGTGTCCTTCTCCGAGACCGCGCCCCTTGCCGAAGCGTGAAACCCGACAGTCAACGGTTCTACAAGCGCGAGTTCCCTCAGTGACAGTTTGTCGGAACTGTAAAGTTTTCCCCATGGAACGGAAATGTATTCCGTGAAAGCCCCGTCGCGCTGAACACCCATCGTCTGGTTGTACTGACAGGCGTTCGGCCTCTCATGCATGCACGACGGGCATTTACCGCAACTCGTATACGGGGAGACGGTGACGTTCATTCCCGGCTTGAAATTGGAAGGGACCCCCCTGCCGCATTTTTCAATCACGGCCGCGACCTCGTGCCCTGGTATCCTCGGCAGCGTCACCATCGGGTTTTTCCCGCGGAACGTGTTGAGATCCGAGCCGCAGTACCCGACGAGCCTGACTTTCAGCAGCACTTCATCCTCGTTGATTTCCGGTCTGGCAATCTCACGCATTTCCGTCTTTCCCGGAGCCGTAATGAAAAATGCTTTCATAATAATTTTTTCCTTCGTAAAAAATTTACACAAATTAATTAGATAATAAATCCAACAGGTCTTACTGGGTCTCATTTTGGTGCAGCGCATCTTATTTGGAGTGCTGAAGCTCTTGTCACGCCGTAGCATCTTAGCGTAGGCGGATGCTTCAGCCTTAGTTAGACGTTGCTCGAAAAGGTTTCCTGGAACAGCTCTTGCGAGCTTGACTACAAACGAATTCCCCTCAAATTCATTGTTCTTTGTTTGTAGTTAACCCCGCAAGGGGTGTTCTTCTTTTACCTTTTCGAGCGGACTCTAGTTAGCGGAGCTAGCTCCGCGTTTTTAAAGACAAGCAAGCTGCCGCACTCCATATAAACCGTAAAAAATCCTTATACAGTTATATTATACGCCTTGACTGCATTCCCGCCGAAGATCGCATCCTGCTCGGAGACGGATAATCCTGAAATGAATTTATGCACTATTGCGACCCATCTGGAATATTCGCAGGCGACGGTGCAGACCGGCCAGTCGCTTCCGAACATCAGGCGTCCCGGACCGAACGCCTCCAGCACAACATCAAAATACGGGCGAAGCTGTTCCTCCGTCCATTTCCCGTAATCCGCCTCCGTCACCATTCCGGAGACTTTGCAGCAGACATTCCGCCTTTCAGCCAGAGCCCTGATGTTTTTCCGCCAGGGTTCAATGATGTTTTCCCTGATCCTGGGTTTGGCAACATGGTCGAGTATGAAGACCTGGCCGGGATGCATGTCAATGAATTTGATTGTCTGAGGAAGATGCTTTTCCAGGATTAGGATATCGTATG